>CAZWUT010000025.1:3655-7492 GCA_964636765.1 Candidatus Woesearchaeota archaeon
TGATTGCATAATTCAGCCAGGGGATGTTGGAGATGATTCTAAAATTGGTTCTTTGTATAAGAAGTATTTTAAAATTCTAAAAGATAATCCTGATTTTGATATTGGTTTAGATAAATTCTTTATTAAAGAAGTTGGAAAGAGAAAATTTAATCAATATGAAAAAGAATCTCTTGAGAAAGGTCATCAAATTTTAAAGTATTTGGATAGTTTTGAAAAGCCAATTTTTATGGTTGCTGGAAACTGGGATCAGAGCTATGGGCCTACAAAAATCAAAGATTTGGATAAGTCTGATTATAATTATCTCAAGGCATTTTATGATTGGTATTTAGGAGATAAAATAAATCCTAAACTGATTAAAGGATTAAAGAATATTAAAGATTGTATGCATAGAAATCATGAGTTTTCTGGAATTAATTTTATAGGTTATGGTTTAAGTTCTGCTAGAGAGAATTTGAAAAGAGGCAACAGTAAAAAATTAAAACTTTATAAAAAACAATTTGATATTTTGAAGAGATCTTTAGATAAAATATCCAATAAACTTTCTTTGGCTTATAAAAAAAGAAATAAAAAATTTCCAATAATTTTTATCTCTCATAATGTTCCTTATAATACAAGATTAGATATCGTAAAGGATAAAAATTCTTATGCTTATAAAAAACATTTAGGTTCCTGGATTGCAAGAAAGTTTTGTGAGAAATATCAGCCATTGATTTGTGTTGGGGGCCATGTTCATGAAGGTGTTGGGAAAGATAAAATTGGAAAAACAATTGTTATTAATCCTGGTTTTGGTAAAGATGCACAGGTTTTAATTGATATTGATGAGAAAAAGAAAAAAATTAGTAAAATTAAGTTTTATAGAAAGAAGTGATTTTTTTTAAAGAAGTTCATATTTCATAACTTTTCCAGATAATTTATCTGTTTTGTAATATTCTAAAAATTCTTCTTTTCCTTTGCACCCTTCTTTTTGGAAAGCTTTGATTGAGAGGCTTTCAATTGGGATATAACAATGTGCTGTTTTATTTTGTTTTTTCAATTCTTTTTTTGTTTCTTTTATTAGAAGATTTATTATTGAAACATAATCTTCTTTTGGATCTGCTGTTGAATTGAATTCTCCTTTAATCGTTTTATTTGTGTGTTCATAATCTGTTGAAGTTAGGTCATAGAATACAGTGGAAGAACCAACAATTTTTCCATTTAATTCAGCAACTAACGAAATATTGGTTTTTAATGAAGGAATCCATTTTTCTATTATTTCCTGCTTTGTAATAGGAGTTTTTCTTGGAATTCCTGGAAGAGAATTTTCTTTTAATGCATTATTAAAATAATCTCTTACATCTGCAAAATCTTTTGGAATCCCTTCTGGTGTTAAGTTTTCAAGATTTGGCTTTCTTACTAAAATGTTCATTTTATTTGAGAATTGTTTTGTTTATAAGTTTTTATTTATTTCTTTCTCAACATAATCCAATATTTTTCTGCCTAATTCTAAATTTCCTGATCTGAACAAAACTCCTGCAAACCCCAAATCCCTTGTTATTCTCATAAATTTAACTTTTTCTTCAAGGTCTTCTGGAATTTCTTGGTATAGAGAGTATCCTTTAAGAAAACTTTCTTTTAAATTAGTTTTTTTAAATAATCCCCATCTATGTAATTTAATAAAATCATATTCTCTTGATTCTGAAGCAGCATATTCAAAATCAAGTAAGGAACAGATTCTCCATTGATTTTTTATTTTTTTTACTCTTATGTTTCTTATTTCAAAATCTCCGTGAATTAATGACGGCTTTTCATTTGAATAAGCCAAATCTTTGTTATTTATTAAATATGAAGATATTTTTTCTAGAAACCCTCTATCAACCAGGTCATTTGAAACTAAAACCCCAAAATCAAAAAAGGCCATCCCCATGATGCTTAACACAGAAGAATTGGTTGTTGCTTTTTTACCTGATTTTTTTAATGTAAAATTATGTTCATTATAAATTCCTTTTGGTGTCAGATACCCATAGTTTTCAAATTTTATTGAATGGATTTTTCCCAAAATTTCTCCTATTTGTTCAAATATATTTTCTTGTTGTTTTTTTGGAAGTTTATCAAATATTTCCCCTAAATCTATTCCTTCTGCTTTTGATAAAATCATGAATTCAAAATCTACTTTTTCTTTTGAGTCATCTAAGTAGATTACTCTTGGTACGGGAATTCCTTTTTTTTGAAGCATTTCATGAATTCTTTTTTCTTTCCTTAAATTAAATTTTTCCTTCTTGCTGTTTGCTAATTTTATTATAATTTTTTCTGGGTATTCATTTGTTTCCACTTCAAAAATTTCATGTGAATATCCTTTGTTTATTTTCCTTGCTTTCCTTGCTTTTGGATATACTTGTTGTGTGGCATATAATGCCTTATTTTCAGATATCATTTTACAAGATTCTTGTTGATTTAATTTGTCTAAGAAATTTTTCATAAGGTGTTTTGTTGGAAACAATTCTTAAGGCATCTTTTGTTGAATGTTTTCTTTCTGATTGCATAATTAGTTCACATTCTTTTCCATCAATAGATTGTTCTTTATAGAGATATTTTTCTTTTTCATTGAATTTATATCCCACTTTATACATTTTTTCAAAGTCTTCTGAATTAATATTTATTATTCCAATTGGTTGTTGCCAAAAGTAAATTGAATCTGGAGTTTCAAGATAATGTCCGTATTCTGCATTGATGACTTTTATGCCTTGGGAATGATATAATTTCCCTATTTTTCTGTATTCTTGCATTTCTAAAATTGAATCCTCTATATTAATTGGAATTGAAGGATATCTTTTGTTTGCCTTTTTAACCAATTTTTCAACATTCTTTATTGCCTTTTCTTCTGAAATCATTTTCTTGCCTCTAAAATTTTTTCTAAGAGATTTTCTTTATTTACTTTTTGTTCTGTTGCAAATCCTGCAGCAGTTTCTCTTCCTAATGCAGTTTTACCATAGAGTTGCGCTATTTTATTTGCTAAATCATATGCTTTGCCTTTTCCATTTCTGGCGGAGAAAGTATATTTTCCTTCTGGAGTTTCAATTAATCCTATGTGTATTTTTGAAGGTTCTTCTGACATACGCGAATTCATAAATTCATTATAGCCTATAACAGATAATTCTTTATCCCATTCTGTTTCTGAGGGAAGTTTGTAAAGTATTATTCCGTCACGCTCTTCAATTTCTGAATTGTTTTCAAGAGAATTTATTGCATTTTTTCTTTCTTCTATTAATTGGTTAGGTTGTTCTGAATGTATAAGGTAATTTAAAGGAGACTCTGATTTTACAAGGCCTTTTAGGATTTTTGCGCTGTCCATTTTTCCTGTGGCTGAACCGAAATTTAATGCTTTTCCATATTCTATTAAATGCCCAATATCATTTTCCAAAAGAATTTCTTTTCCAAAGTTTTTTGAGGCAGAATTTTTTCCATCATTTGCTAAACCAAGAGTTGCAAGTTGTGTGGCTTTTTCTAATTTCCAATATTCATCTAAAATTCCTTTTTGCTTTGCAATTTTATAAGAAATTGTCGCAGTGCAGTTATTTCTGTTGTCTAATTGGGTTAGATTATTTATGTGTGAAGGAATTATTGAAGGATTTTTTGTATGGTGGTCTATGAAGTCCACATTAAGATTTTTAGGGAGCGCATTAAGAGCATCTATATTTTGTTCGGCATCTATATCAAATATTCCTATGTTTGAGAGTTTTTGATAGTTTTTTTCGTTGAAAATTTTCTGAACTAATTTTCTATCGTTTTTTTGTTGATTTGTTATTTGGATGTATTTTCCTGGTTTGTCCATCAACCATATGGCAGCTGCGCTAGTTCCAT
>CAZWUT010000026.1:0-7303 GCA_964636765.1 Candidatus Woesearchaeota archaeon
AGAAAATGAAACTTCAGAAGATGAAGAATTTGTTTGTGTTAATACATGCAGTTCATTGGGATTTGAATGTGGTATTCGGTTAGTTTGTGGGGAAAATGTTTATTGCGGAAGCTGTAATGAAGGGAATAATGAGGAATGTAATCAAAATGGAATTTGTATTGTTGAAGAATCTGGAATTATTGGTTCTGGAGATGCTGAATCACTTTTATTAGCAGGAGTTCCTTTAATTCATGATCAGGTGTTTTTAATTCCTGAAAATGCTGTTTCAGGAGATACTGTGGGGGATTTAAATTTAATGTGGATTTCTCCAAGTCAATCTGTAACTTTTTCTTTAGTTAATAATGATGGAGGAAGATTTAGTATGCAAAAACTTACAGGAAGGAATGTTGTTTCAAATCATTTGTTGAATTATGAAATCAGAATTTCTGTTGCTTCTGCAAATTTTGATTATGATTCAAAACAACAGAGACAGATTACTGTTCGTGCAACCGATTCTGCAACAGGAAAATACAGTGACGCTGTTATTACAATAAAACTTTCAAAAACAGAAAATACGATTTTTGTTGACCCCTCCTGGAATGGATGCCATGATGGAACAAGAGATTGCCCTTATGATTCATGGGATGATGTCATAGTTAATTATTATGGTCTTAATCCGGGATATACCTATTTACAAAAAAGAGGGACGACATCTTTAAATATGATAGGCACTTATTCTTCAGGAACGCAAAGTCAGCACATTACTTTAGGAGCTTATGGGACAGGAGATAGACCCCTATTTGATGGAAATCCGAAATATTCCACATGGACCTATGTTTCTGGAATAAAGTTAGGGACAGATACAGGAAATACTGGCTCTTTAAATTATCCTGTAAGTTATTATGATATCTATAGTTTAGCATTTGAAAATTGGTGGGCAGGGATTGTTGCAGGAAATATGGGTACAAGTCATTGCACCTTCACTGATTTATATTTTACTCATACTAGAGGAATGGGGATTTATCTTCGTTCAGATTATACAAATGGGCATGACAATATAGATATACTTTATCATGAAGTTAAAGATTTATATTCTGAATATTCTGAAGGAGAAGTAGATAATGAATATGGTTTTAAAACAGAAGCAGGTGCGGTTGAATATGAATATTGTGTTGCACGGTTTAACAAGGATATAGGATTTGCAGGAGGTTCTGTCAAATATTCCCAAGCATATGATTCAGGGTGGGGAATCAAAGCACATGGAGATGATATCCTAATTGATTATACATTAATACAAGACAACACTAAAGGAGGAATTTACATAGGAAATTTTTATCAATCCTACGGGCTTAGCACAGAAAATGTTCATGTTAAAAATTCTTTAATTAAAGATAATTATGAAGGGATAAAAGTTAGTCAGGATGCAACAGGGGGAGTAATTGAGGGGGTGGAATTTTCAGGAAATTCAAGAGCAATAGGATTTTACAGAGATGGAAGTTTTATTGGTGCCCCTTCAAATTTTATAATTAAAAATTCTGAGTTTCATGATAATAATGAAGGAATTCGTATAGGAAACAGTCAGTCACCATACCCAAAAGATATTATTATTGCTTATAATCTCTTTTTTGATAATACTGGAAATCCAATAACAATTACAGAAGGAAAAAATATTAATGTTTATAATAATGTTTTTTACAATAATGGAGGTTCTTATGATATGCAAGTTTCAAGAGATGAGCTTTTTACAGCAAGAAATAATCTTCTTGAGGATGGAATTTCTGCATCATCTGTTTCTGCACATGTTATAGACCATAATATAAATTATCAGAGTTCTTTTTTTGTAAGTCCAAGTTCAGGAGATTTCCATTTAAAATCCGGAAGCACTCCTATAAATGTAGGAATTAATGTTGGATTTTCAAGTGATTTTGACGGAAAAAGCATTTCTGGAAATCCGGATATTGGGGCTTTTGAATATTGATTAGGATAGATTAATAAACCTGTTCTTTTTTGAAAAATTATGAAAAAAATACTTTTTGTAGATGATATGCCAGAAGTTTATGATAAATTAGAGGATGGTATTGTTTAAAATGACAGAGGCAACTTATATAATTTTAGTTATTGTAGATTTTTTGTTGATTTGTATAATTAATTTAATTATGTTAAATCAAAGTAAAAAGCAAAAAAACAAAAAACAAAGAAAGAAAATTGATGTAGTTTCCCTTTTTCATCACATACATCATTATGGTAAAGATGGACGACTAAAACATGAAGTTCATCATTGTGGAGGGGAACATGTTAAAACAAATCCATCTCTAAATTATATAATAACACATTGTAAATGTAATAAGCACAAAATTGATATTAAAGAAGCAATAGGTCATGATCTTACAAACAAAGAAGTTTTAGTTGAGTTTATTGAACCTTGTCCTGAAGGAGGGTGGCATGTTGAAAGTGGGAGAATAAAAAATGATAATTGATAAAGAAAAATTATATGAGAGGATAAGAAACCATAAATTTTTTAATTTAAATGGAGAACCTCTGGAAAAAAGAGTTAGTGATTTAAGTTCCAAAATAGATGATTCTATATATAAGATTGGAAATTCTATCTTAAAAGAACAGGATAGAATTCATTTGGCTTATTCAGGAGGAGTTGATTCGGCAATTGTTCTTACAACTTTAATAAATCAGGGATTTCCTGTAACAATTCATACAATTGCAAATGAAAAAACCCATCCAGATATGATTTATGCAAGTGAATTTGCTTCAGAACTTATTGATGATGGTAAAAATATTTTGCATAAAAAATATTTGATAAAAGAATCTCAGGAAAATATAGAAAAAGCAAATCAAATATTAAAGGCAGAATTTGGTGAGGGAAAAAGAAACAAATCAGAAAATTATTATGAGCTTCTTAATACAATAAAACCAGCAACATCTAATTTAGTCTGTTGTGGTTGCATAGATGAGTTGTGTGGAGGATATTATGCACATATAAATCCAAACAATCTTCCTGTATATGACAAAATAAAAACTTTAGAAGAAAACAGAAAATCTGCCTTAAATTATTTTATGAGTGGTTTAATTCAGAATCATCTTGGAAGACTTGATGTATTTAGTAAATATTTTGGAATTGATATATGGCTTCCTTATGGCAATGAAGAAGTAATGAAAGCGGCAGAAAATTTTAGTGTAAATGAACTTGTAGATAGCGAAAATAGAAAAAAACCAGTGTCTGCTATTGCAAGAATTAAAAATATACCTGAAGTAATCATAAACAGAAGAAAATATGGGTTAGTTTCTGCTTTAGATCAAAATAGGAAAAAATAAAGAAGAATAATTTTATTTAAGATAACCCCCTTTCTGGAGATTCCATAATTTTCTGTATTCTCCATTCACTTTTATTAAATCTTTATGTTTGCCTTCCTGTATAATCTGTCCTTTTTTCATTACAATAATTCTGTCTGCATTCATTATAGTAGAAAGTCTGTGTGCAATAATTAAAGAAGTTCTTCCCTGAAGCAGTTTTTGCAAACCTTTTTGAATTTCACTTTCAGTTTCTGAATCAAGTGATGAAGTTGCTTCATCTAAAACTAAAATTTTTTTATCTGCTAAAATTGCCCTTGCTATTGAAACTCTTTGTTTTTCTCCACCAGAAAGTTTAACACCCCTTTCTCCAACAATAGTTTGTTCTTTTTTGGGAAAATTATTTATGATTTCATCTAATTGGGCAAATTTTATAGCCTTTTTGATTTTTTCTTTTGTTGCCGAAGGGTTTGCAAATTTTATGTTATTGTAAATTGTATCATCAAATAAAATACATTCCTGAGGAACTATGCCTGTTTCTCCTCTTAATGATTCCTGTTTGAAATTTTTTATGTTTTTGTTATCTATTAAAATTTCTCCTGAATCTATATCATAAAATCTATTTAGCAATTTAACTAAAGTTGTTTTTCCGCAACCTGAATGCCCTACTAATGCAACTTTTTCATTTGGTTTTATTTTTAGATTAAAACTTCCGAATAATTTTCTTTTTCCATAATTGAAATTCATATTTCTAAATTCTATAGAGCCTTCTTTTATCTTTAGATTTTTTGCACCTGGTTTGTCTTTAATATCATTTTCTATTTTTCCGTATTCAAATAATTCCTGAAAATCTGCCATTGCTCTGTGGAAATTCCTAATTCCTCCGACAAATCCAAATAAGTTTCCGGCAATGTTTCCATATAAACTATATATAAATACTAAAGTTCCCAAAGTTACCTGGCCTGCTAAAAATTCTTTTACAGGAAAATAAATTAAAAAGAATGTTCCAAGCCCTAAGAAGAACAGTTGCATTGAAATGAACCATCTGAAGAAATTATAATTTTTTCTTTGTTTTTTTCTTGTGTCTTCTGTAATGGTTTCAAACTTCTTTTTTATTATGTCTTCTTTTCCAAAATATTTTACTGAGTCTATGTTAGTCATTATGTCTGAGATAAAACCTTTTTCATAATCATGGGCAAAATTTGCCTCTAATTTTGAATGTTCCTGCCTTTTTTGGATAAAAATTCCGTATGTGATAAATACTGCAGATGTTAAAATCAAAATAATTACAGAAGATTTAGTAAATAGAGCTAAAGAAATTGAGACTAAAATTAATTGGATTATTAATGGTGCAAATTGGAAGAAAATTGTATCTGTTAATCCTTCAATAGCACCCGTACCACGATTCATTCTTGAAATTAAAGAACCGCTTTTATGAGTAGTATGAAATTCATGAGAAAGGCGGACAATATGATTGAAGTATTTGTTTTTTAGGTCTTTTATAATTTCCATTTCAAATTTTATAAATACATGTTCCATTACCCATCTTCCTACAGCCCTTCCTATTACTACTGCAATGAAGATAGCTCCTATAATCAGAAGAGTTGTTACAAAAATATCTAATGGCAAATTCCCTCTGGAGAACATTTCTCCATCATCTATTAATCTCTTGAACAAGAATTTGTCTATTACAAATAAAGCCTCTACTGCCAGAGAGATAAAGAGTAAGAAAATAGTGGCTATTTTGTGCTTTTTTATAAAACTAAGGTATTCTCTAAAGTTGTGCTTAAAATCTATTTTTTTCTTATATTCTCTTTTCATTTGTAGAAGAAACTTTTATATATAATAAAGCTTTTGATTTTGTATGAGAGATTTCATTGATAAGGATGAATTTTTAATATACAAGAATGAAGTCTTAGATTCTGAAGATGAAGAGGATGAAGAAGAATAATTTTATTAACTCTCTTTTCCAGATTAATTTATGATTGTTAAAAAAGATGTTATAATGGCATATGTTTTGAAAAATGCAATTAGTCATAAAGGCAAAGCCTATTCAGGAGCTGTTATTTCTGGTTTATTTAATGAGGGTCTGAAAAAAGAGGATGTAAAGAAAACAATGCCTAAAGTTCAGGAGATAATAAGTGAAATTTCAAAACTTTCTTTTGAAGAACAGGAAAAGGCTTTTGAGAAGTTTAAGGATTTGATTTCTGAAAGGGAAATCAGAGAAGGTTTGCCTGAATTGCCTGATGTTGATTTAAAAAAAGGTGTAATTATGAGATTTGCACCTTCACCTTCAGGAGCCCTGCATATTGGTCATGCAATAACTGCATGTCTTTCTTATGATTATGTTAAGAAATATGGGGGAAAATTTATTGTAAGAATTGAGGATACTAATCCTGAGAATATTTATCCTAAAGCTTATAATTTGATTAAAAAAGATTCAGATTTTCTTTTTAATAAGGAAGAGGATTTTGTAATCCAGTCTGACAGAATGGATTTGTATTACAGTTATGCTGTTGCACTGATTGAAAAAGGAAGTGCATATGTTTGTGAATGTGATGGTGATGAGTTCAGGGATTTTGCTAAAAAGAAAAAAAATTGTCTGTGCAGAATTAAAAGTATTGAGAGGAATATTAAAGATTGGGAAAATATGCTTAATAAAAAAGGATTTGGTGAAGGAGAGGCAATTTTAAGGTTTAAGACTCCGGATGCTTTAGGGGGAATGGCTCATAAAAATCCTGCAATGAGGGATTTTCCTTTGGCAAGAATTAATGAAACTAAGCATCCAAGACAGAGCAAGAAATACAGGGTTTGGCCTTTAATGAATTTGTCTGTTGCTGTTGATGATATTGAAATGGGGATGACTCATATTATCCGTGCAAAAGAACACAGAGATAATTCTGAAAGACAGAAAATGATTTTTGAAGTTTTTGAAAGAAAATTTCCATGGACTGGGTTTTTGGGAAGGATTCATTTTGATGATATGGAATTATCTGCAAGCCAGATTACAAAGGATATTGAATCTGGAAAGTATTCAGGATGGGATGATCCTAAACTGCCAACTATTCAGGCTTTAATGAAAAAATACAAGCCAGAAGCTTTTTGGAGATTTTCAGAGCACAGAGGTCTTTCTGAGGTTGATAAACACCTTCAAAAAGCAGAATATTTCAGATTATTAGATGAATTTAATAAATAAAAAGCTTTTTATATTAGGATTTCCTGTCTTTATTAATCGGAAAATTTATTTTCCAAAAAATTGGTTGAAAGGAAATTTAAATTTCCAATTAAACATCAAAAATATCTGAAAGGAGGTTGATAATAATGCTTAAGAAAAATAACAAAGGTTTGTCCACAATTGTGGCAACTCTTATAATTATCCTTTTGGTTCTGGTTGCAGTAGGAATTGTTTGGGTAGTTGTCAGGAATGTTATTCAGGGGGGAACTCGGCAAATAGATATCAATTCCAAATGTTTATCCATAGAGGTTATGCCTACTAAAGCAGTTTGTGCAGGAGGAAATATAACTGGAGGAAATGACGGAGTTTGTAATGTTACTGTGGCTCGTTCAACAGGAAGTGAGGAAATTGGAGGTGTTAAGATTGTATTCTCTAATGATGATGGGGATTCAAATTACATCCATGATGTTCCTGGAAACATGGCTCCATTGGAGACAAAGGTAGTTGCAAATATTGATAGTGGAATTGTAAATGCAAGCAAAGTAGAAATAATAGTTTATTTTGTTGATGAATCAGGAAATGAACAGCTTTGCCCTTCTTCAAGTCCTCTTGAATTTTAATTATTTTTATTTTTTATTTTATTTTTTTAATTGAAGAAATGTTTATATAGTTGTCCGATAATTATCGGTTATGTGGATTTCAAAAGTAAGATTCAGTGAGGAAGGAACTTTAATTGGAAGTAAAGTCATCAAATATAACCTGAATATTTTTGGATTTCCTTTATCTTATTTTTATGAAAGAAATTGGGTTGTTGTTCATATATGCGGAACAATTATTGGAGAAGAA
>CAZWUT010000027.1:0-7050 GCA_964636765.1 Candidatus Woesearchaeota archaeon
TCCTTCATCACGCAAAGATTTTTTTGTCCAGTTGCAAAGCTGTACAGCTGAATGTTTTCCTTTTCCAATAATTTGATCTGTTTCTTTTCTAATTCTTTTTCTTGCATGTGGCATTCTTTTTTAAGAAAGGTTAATTACTTAAATTTTTATATAAAACTCAAAGCCCAAAAAACCATAAGAACGACCAGCAATAATAAAAGGAAATTTGTAACCCACTTAAACCACCATTTTGCCTTCTTTTCAGACTTTGTAATTCCAAGAATTGTAAGGTAAAAGAATCTTCCACCATCAAAGATTCCCATAGGAAGCATATTGACAAGTGCAACACTAAAACTAATCAAAACAAGCCACCATAACATATTATAGATGAAATCTGCTGCTTCATATTTTGGTTCATAATGGAGATATTCTTGTTTGAAAGAAGATAAGAAACTAACAAACCTTCCCATTATTCCTTTTCTTTCACTGCTTGCATAGCCTATTCCAACCCAAGGTTTTTCTGAATTCTCTGGATTAACTCCAAGAGTAATTTCATAATTGACTTCTTCACCATCTAAAAGAGTAGTTATAATAATGGTATCTCCTGGAGAATCTTCTGAAAGTTCATCTGCAAAATCATCCCAGTCTGTGATGTCTTTTCCGTCAATTGAAATTATTGCTCCGTCTAATTCTGCATTAATTGCAGGAGCATCATCATATAAAACAAGATTCCCGTAATTTCTTTTTTGCTCTTCAATCATTTCCTTTGTCGTTAAATAACTGTTTTCTGCAGTTTCAATTTTATTAAATCCTTCTTCATTCATTGAAGCTAATAATTGATCATAAGTTGGATTTGCAAGGTTTATTCCATTAACAACCATAATTTCTCCGGAATTTATAATTGAATATGAATAAGTATTGAACTTGACTCCTGCAGGTGCAAAAGATAATGAAAAGAATAACCACATTACTATGAAAAAGAATGCTGCTGTGAGTATGTTTGCAAATGTTCCTGCAGCCAGAACAGCCATTTGCTTGAATTTGCCGCTTCTTACCATGCTCTTTTCATCCTGTTCAACAAATGCAGCCAAAAAAACAGGGAGGAAAAAAGGAAAAAATCCAAAACCAGTTGATTTTATTTTTATGTTATATCTTCTCATAAAAATTCCATGTGAAAATTCATGAGTTATTGCAATAATCGCTAAGATTACAATCCAATATGTAAAATAAAAAGGGGGTAAGAAATCCAATTTAAATGCCTGTGGTAAATATGGGATTAAAGGCATAATTGGAGGAACTTTAATTGCCCGGACTACATTGGGATAAGTAATATAAAGATAAACAATCTTTCCGAATAAATAAAGCATAGATGCCATTAGAATATATCCTATTGAAATTGAAATATAGCTCAAAACCTTAAGAGTTTTCTGGTATTTTTTTCCAATTTTATCTATGAATTTCATTCCCCATTTTGTTTTATATAGGAATAACCACCCTTCTTTGGTAAGGTTCTTTCTATTTCTATAAAGGAATTGCGCAACAAATGTAGCAAAAACTACTAATAAAATAATATCATAAAATATGAATTTCATAGGTTTTTTGAAATCGCTTTTCTTAAGGATTTTTCAAAAAAATCCCCAAAGGGCGATAGTTTTAATTTTGAGTGCTAAAATTTGTATCTGAAAAAATTCAACAAATTTTTGTTTTTCCTCTTTGGGTTATTTAAACAAAAAGAAGTTTAAAAGAGTAGCGGTGTAATAAATACTGTGTAACCAAGTGACATATGTCATTAGGCAAAACCGAAAATTAGTTCGCAGGTTATTTTCTTCGGTTTTATATGAAAAAAGAAGGGAAAATTATGAAAAGCGAAAAGGTGAAATTTTAGAACAACAGAAGCTGTACAGGGAAAATAATAAAGATTTGTCTAGGATAAAACATTTGAGAAACAGACAAAAGTTACTCGCACTGACTTTTTGCAAATTTGGAGTTTTCCCTTTCTAAGGAGTTAAGATTTTAACCTTCTTGCTCACTTTGTTACTTTCCTAACTAATGGAGCACCAGTAAAACTTAAATAGGGTTAATTCCTGAAAAATTCTGTAGACTAGGTTGGCGGGTTAGTCCTCCGCTATTATGCAAACGGACTTTAGGCAAACTGCAAGGAAGTCGGTGACAATGGAGTCATAAAAGTCTTTGATTCAATGTTGACGCTTTGTCCGAATTGATCTTGCATATGCGAAGTGGGTCAGGCCTTGATCGGAGCAGCCCTAAACATTTGTTAAGATGCTTTTCGGGTTGCAAAGCCGAGTTGCTTCAAAGGTAACTTTTTTGGTAAAATTGGAGCTGGCTTCTGAGTCTACGCTGAAATCTACAATAACAAATAATAAAAAGTCTTTTTAATTAATAATCTCACAATGCCAAGGACATCCTTTCATTTTCCATATAAAATAAATAAAAAATTACACAAATCAAAAAATGCCACACCAGTGTGTTAAATGTTCAAGAATTATTCCCGCAGGAAGCAAGGAATTATTAGAAGGATGTAGCAACTGTCACAGCAGGTTTTTCTTTTATATAAGGGAAGAGCAATTAGAGAAAATTAAGGAAAAACCCCCCATTGAAATTCCTGAAGAAGAGAAAAAGGTTATTGAAAAAGATGTGAGGGAAATGGCAGGGATTACAGATGAAGAAATGCCTGTTATTCTTGATTTAGAATCAATAAGAAGTGTGGGTTCGGGGAAATTTGAAATTGATGTTGTAAATTTATTCAATAAAAAAAGGCCTTTAATTTATAAGTTTGACGAAGGGAAATATATAATTGATTTAGCTTCAACATTAAAGAGAGATATGAGGGAATTTAAGGAACATGAAGAAAAATGATTCAATTCTGAAAGAGGTTCTGAAAAATATAGAACCCCCCAAAGAAGATTTGAAATTAATTGATGATTCATTAAAGGATTTTTTAAAAAGATTTAATCAAAAAATAAAATCATCTAAAATAAAAGCAGAGGTTTTTGTAGGAGGAAGTTTTGCAAAGAGAACTGTAATAAAAAAAGATTATTATGATGTTGATGTTTTTTTAAGATTTGACAAATCATACAAAGATTCTGAAATTTCTGTCTTAACTAAAAAAATTCTAAAAGATTTTAAGAACATCTCTGTAATTCATGGTTCAAGAGATTATTTCAGATTAAGAATAAGCCCGGATTTTTTTATTGAACTGATTCCTGTTATGAAAGTAAATAATCCGAAAGAGTCCAGCAATATTACAGATTTATCATATTCACATGTTAAATATATAAATAAAAAAATAAAATCAGAAAAAATACTTAATGACATAAGAATTGCAAAGGCATTTTGTCATGCAACTCAGTGTTATGGTGCTGAATCATATATAAAAGGGTTTTCAGGATATTCTTTAGAATTATTAGTTTATTATTATGGAAGTTTTTTAAAATTTGTAAAAGCAATGACAAAAGTCAAACTTTCTGAAAAATTAATAATTGATATTGAAAAAATTTACAAACCAAAAAGCAACATTTTAATTGATATAAATACTTCAAAATTAAATTCTCCAATAATCTTAATTGACCCAACTTATAAACAGAGAAATGTATTGGCTGCACTTTCAGAGGAAACTTTTAAAAAATTCCAGAAAGAATGTGAAAAATTATTAAAATTCATGTCAATTAAATCTTTTGAGGTTAAAAAAATTGATTTGGAAAAGATTAAACAAAATGCAATTAAAAATAAAAATGAATTTATTTTATTAGAGGTAAAAACGCCAAAACAGGAAGGAGATGTTGCAGGAAGCAAATTATTGAAATTTTACAATCATTTGGAAAAAGAGATTGAAAAGTTTTTTTTAATTAAAAATAAGGGATTTAATTACAACAGGCAGAATTCTGCAAGATATTTCTTTGTTGTGAAAAAAAGAGCTTTTGTTTTGTTTGGAGGACCTTTTAAAAAAGATAAAAAAAATTCTGCTAAATTTAAAAAAGAACACAAAAAGGTTTTTGAAAAAGCAAAAAGGCTTTATGCAAAGGAAAGTGTTAACTTAAGTGCTAAGGAATTTATTAAAAAGTGGAAAATTAAAAATAAAAAAAGAATTAAAGAAATGAGTATTAATGGTTTGAAAGTAATTTAGATTTTAATCATAGTATTTGAAATCTAATTTCATTCCCATTTTCTCTTCCAATTTTTTTAATTTTTCTTTTCTTGCCTCGTCTATTTTGATTGGAACATAATAATTTTTTGGGAGAGAATCTCTTAAGTAAATATGTCCTTCTTTAGAACATTCTATTATGAAAGTATCTCTACCAACAATATATTCAAGCCAAACATGGTAATCCTCACTTGAGTCTGTAAAGAGTCCCATAACCAGTTGGGTTGGGATTCCTAATTTATTTAATTGATTCCATTCATAAACAGATTTGTCTATGCAATTTCCAGTATTTGACAGAAGAGTTTCTTTAATTGTCTGCCATTTATTCCATCCATGTTTCTCAAATGAAGGGATATAAATTATTTTATTTAAATTTAGGAATGTTTCATTTATTGTTTTTTCATAGAATTCTCTTTTTGTTTTGTAAAATTCATCTATATTTATTGTCTCACTTAATGGTGCATTTAAATTAAGAACTGACAAAAATGAAATTGCCAAAGGCAGAATTAATTTTTTAATTAAATTTTTTCCCATAACTTTTCTGAGAAAGCCCTTCTTTATTTAAGGATTATTGAAGTGGGAAATAATAATTGAAAGTAAGATTCTAAAACCTTACTTTTTCTGGATTAGTTATTTCTAAAGGAATTAAATTTATTTGCTCTAATTTATTGAGAGCTTTTTGTTTTTGTTTTTCATTCCATTTACCAAAGGTTTTGTAAAGCCCAAAACCTAATGCTGAAATTACCCCACCAATTGCTCCTACTTCCAAAGGAGAATAAGACATTCCGTTTGTTGAGATGTTTTCTGCCAAAGGATATAAAAATCCTGCTGAACCTATGCCGGTACAAACAATTGCTGCAATTTTATCTCTGTTTTCATATTTCTCAATAATTGAATCTCTTTCCTGTAAATATTGTTCATTCATCTTAATTTGACTGTATTTTAGCTAAATATTTACTTGTAGGAATATTATAACTATCTGCAATTTTGATTAATGACTGAAGTCTATTCATCTTGTATTTAACAACATCCATATTCATTAAATGTTCTGGTAAATCATAAAGCCATTCTATTTCCTGCACTGCAGAACCAAGGTTATTTAGTAAATTTTTTTCCTCTTTAATTGAACACATCTTACTTCTTGCCCCCTATAGCCAAGTCAAATAAACCTGCAAATGCAGTTGCAAAGAAATCTGAATTAAGCCAGATTGCAATTTCCTCTCTGTTTGAATCTTTTGATAAGTAAAATAAAATCTGGTCTTTATCAATAATAAAGAATTTTGCTTCAATTTCTGTTTTAAGAACTTTCATATTAAATGCTTTTTCAGCCTGTTTAATTAAATTATCCTCTCCAAACAAAGCCAGTTTAACTTTAATATTTGACTTTCTTAAAGTATCAAAAGTCTGCTGAAATAATTTTGTTTTTGAGAGAATTTCTTGTGCATTTGTGCAAATAATAACTTCTTTTTTTGCATTCTGGATTATTTCCCTTAAATAACTTGAGATATTTGAACGTCCTTTAAGAGCAGCTGATATTTCCTCTCTTTTAACAGGGTCTATACCTCCATGGTATAATTTTTCAAGTTCAGTAAACTCTTCTGTTTCTTTAATATTTGTTAAACTAATTATTCTTTCATCAGCATCTTTTTTAACATTATTTTTTAATTTATCAAGAATCATTCTTGGTTTAACCCCAAGATATTTTACTGGTTTTCCTAATTTGATTATTGCAAAGCCTTTTTTCTCAAGACTTTCTAAAACATCATATGTTCTACTTCTTGGAACTCCTGAGATTTCTGCAATTTCACCAGCAGAAGCGGTTCCTTTACCAAGCAAAGCTAACCATACTTTTGTTTCATAAACATTCAAATCAAAGTAATCTTTGATTTTATTTATTAATTCCTGTTTTACTAACATTTTAATTGCTCCTCAATCTTCCATTTAATATCAAATCATTTTCTCTGTTTAAAGGGGAATAAAATCTCCCAAAATAATTCATTTCTTTAATTGCAGAATAAACTCTTTCTTTTACTTTTTCACAAGGCATACCTGAAAGATCCAACTTTATAATTAGTGGATTCACATTTTTTCCTTCACTATTTTTTAATTCAGATGTTTCCTTTAATTGGTATATTTCTTTCATGGTGTTACTATTTAATAGGGGTTTATAAATCTTTCTACTATGTTGTTTTTATATAGTGACAACAATAGGATCTAAAAGAATCTTTAATTGTGTAAAATTAAAGAATTAGCCAGCTTATAAGCATTCCTATAAAGATTCCTGCTGAAATAAAGGGCATTGCAGGGTAAAATTTTCTTTTTTCTGCAAAGAAGAACAAATAACTCAAACCTAAAGTTGCTCCAAATATTGTGAATATAGCTCCCCAAATACCGAAAGTCATTAACATAACTCCTAAAGCAATTATTGGAAATACAACATCCCCTCCCCCAAGAATTGCAAGACTGACTTTTACTTTTTTATTTTTAAGTTCAGATTTTGGAGTGTTTTTCAGCTGCATTTTTGTTTTTTCTGAAAGTGAAGGAATCATAAATCCTCCAAAAATCTTTAAATTATTCATCTGGTATTTTGCCATTTTTTGCATTATTCCAGAACGCCATACAGCCCACATATCATACAAGGAAATTATTACTAATAAAATTATAATTGTCCAAATATTCAAAAGAGGAACAAAAATAGCACCTATTGAAGGATATATAATTAATTCAGTAAGATTATGAACTATGAAATTATGTCTGTAAACCTTCATTAGTGCAAAAGGAAGTGCAAAAACAAGTGCAAAAAAAGGCACAAATTTTTCATTAGGCAGAATAGAAGTCAGAAAAATTCCAATTGCAATTAATATTACTACAAAAAACCATAATCTTAAAATAAATGAGAGTTTAAACTT
>CAZWUT010000028.1:0-6408 GCA_964636765.1 Candidatus Woesearchaeota archaeon
AGTGATTCCTTTAATTCCAACAACGCAAGGAATTTTTAGTTCTCTAGATGTAATAGATGCGTGACATATTGCACCCCCATGTTCCGATAGGATTGCTAAAGATTTCTTCATTGCAGGAAAAAAATCAGGAGTAGTTGTAGAAGAAACAATTATTTCTCCTTTTTTAAAATTCTTAACATCTTCTCTTGTTTCAACCATTTTGACAATCCCTTTAACTCTTCCAGGATAAGCTACTTGTCCATGCAATTCTTTTTTTTCTTTAACATCTTCTTCTTTTATTTTAATATCAAATTCTTTTTTAATTTGTTTAACCGAATCATAAAATTTATTGTTTGTATAGGCGTATGATTTTATTCTTTTTTCTAAAATCATATCTGAAGGAAAAGATTCTTTTTCAATCTCACTCAATAATAAAACATTTGCATACTTCCTTTTCTCAGGAAACATCTTTTTAGTAGATTTTTTTAAAACAGCTATTAATCCGGGTGTAAAATGTTCTGTATATTTTCGAACTTTTATTAAGTTTTCAATTGGCTTTTTATTTTTTTCTTTATATTCTATTGCCCACCACAAATAATTCATCCATGGCCAAAGATCACGTATATTTTTTATAAATTCAATGAATTCCTTTTTATCTAAAGGATTTTCATCTTCAAGAGTTTTTTTTATTTTGTCAAACTTTGATTTTATAGTGTTTATGGCATATTCTTCATCTTTATACCTACCTGCTTGTTCAATTTGCCATTCTATTCCTTTAGAATCATAAAATAAGTAAACAAGACCATTTCTTCTCTCATAGAATATGTATGGTTTAATTGAAAATTTCTCTTCTGACCAAACTACATCTTCTGTGGATTCTTGTTCATAGTGCAATTCTACTAAACTTAAGGGCAAATCAAGATGAACTAATTCAGAATATTCTCTTTTATTTGTGTTTTCTTCAATAGAAATATTATTTTCATCTAAATATCTATCAACTTCATTATCTTTAATTGGAAGTATGTTGTCTCTTGTCAAGAGAATTTTATCATCAACAATCTTTTTTTTATATAAATTGCTCTTTGATAGACTGTAGAATAATTTTTCTGTTTTTATTCTTGCTTCCAAAGCTTTTTTTTGCAACGGGTGATTAATCATATCTCCTAAGACAAACACGATAACAAATCCTCCTATTAAACCTCTCATAAATTCTTCATTATTTAGGTTGTTATTTTTGTTTAGCAAATCGTATTCTTTAACATATTCATCAATTAGAACTTTCAATTTATTTTTATTTAATTTATTGATTGAGATTTCCATCTTCCTTATATTGTCTTTTTGAGTATATCCCTTAACAATCCCATCCTCATAAATCCCAAAAGTTTTTTTTGGTAATTCTAAATTCATGTCCAAAATCTTACATGCCTCCAGATAACCTTCTAGCCAAATATAATAATTCCCAATACTTGTTTCTCTCTTAAATTCAATTCCAAATAAATTTTTTTTAGACTGTTTCTTTGTCAAAGTAGTAATGGGTCTTGACTGAACAATGTAGAACTTTCCTTTTTCCTTTGCCCATTCAATATCGCAAGGAAACCCATAATGGTTTTCAATATTAACAATTAATTTGCTTAATTCAATAATTTCTTCTTTAATCAAAACTTGCTCCTTACCTTTTTCTCCCAATTCTTTCCATTCATTCCCACCATTATTTTTTCTAAACAAACCTTTTTTTTGTTCATTAACATTAACATCAATAATATTCCAGTCTTGCTTATCAACAACATAACTATCAGGGGTAATTTGTCCTGAAACAATTGATTCTCCTA
The DNA here is from genome assembly GCA_964636765.1 of Candidatus Woesearchaeota archaeon. Classification (GTDB taxonomy): domain Archaea; phylum Nanobdellota; class Nanobdellia; order Pacearchaeales; family GW2011-AR1; genus MWBV01. The sequence continues at coordinate 1,809 of CAZWUT010000028.1, forward strand.
ATCCAAATCCTGCTTCTATAATCAATTGATTTTCATCTTGTGTTACAGGGTGAACAGAAAAAGCAATTCCAGATTCCTCTGAGTTAACCATCTTTTGAATAACAACTGCAACAGAAATTTTTGTTTGATCTAACCCTTGTTCAAATCTATAAAAAATCGCACGTGGGGTAAACAAAGATGCCCAACATTTTTTTACATTTTCTAATAAATTCTCTTTTGTAGTATTTAAGAAAGTGTCAAGTTGTCCAGCCCACGCAGCAGAAGCAGAATCCTCTGATGTAGCGGAACTTCTAACAGCCACAAATTGACAGTTTAATTTATCAAATTTTTCTTTGATTTCTTTTTTAATCTCTTCTGGCATTTCTCTGCTAAGAATTAAAGATTGTATTACTTCAGAAGCTTCTTCAACACTACTAACATCTTCTGTATTTACCTTATCTAAAGAAGCGTCAATTTCGATATTCAAACCTGTTTCCTCAATAAAATTCTCAAAAGAATTAGATAACACAACAAATCCTTCTGGTACGGGAATATTTGCTTGAGTCATTTCTCCCAAAGATGCACCTTTTCCTCCAGCTATTGAAACATCTGATTTTGAAATTTGTTTAAAATTTCTTGTCAATTCCATGTTCTAATAAAAAAAACAGCATTAAATAAGTTTACTATTTTTATCTACGGAATAATCTCAGGTCCGAAATATTCCATCTTAAACTTACAAATCCTCCATCCTTTGCTGCATTCCTGAAAAATTCATCTTACCTTTTTTATCAGGTTTAGCTGCAATAACATCATCAATTCTTAAAATCATTGTTGCCACATCACTTGCAGAACTGATTGCCTGAACCTTAATTTTCTGAGGTTCTATAATCCTGGCTTCAAGAACATTTCCAACTTTATTTTCAAATAAATTCAGACCAGCATTCATATTTCCTGAATCATGCATGGCTTTTAATTCAGTTAAAATATCTATTGGATCAAGACCTGCATTTTCAGCAAGAGTTGTAGGAATAAACTCAAGAGCATTTGCAAATTCTTCAACAGCCAATTGCTCTCTTCCGCTTAAAGACTGCCCAAAATGTCTTAATCTCCTTGCTAATTCAACTTCAATAGCTCCTCCCCCAGGAACAACCAATCCTGATTTAACAACACATGAAACATCTCCTAAACCATCCATAATGGCCCTTTCAATTTCATCCAAAACATGTTCACTTCCGCCGTGAATTAAAATGCTCAAAGCTTTTGGATTTTTACAACCGCAAATATAAGTCATTTTATCATCCCCTGTTTTTATCTGTTCAACAATTTCTGCCTCTCCTAATTCAAAACTGCTTAAATCATTTAAACTACTTACAATTTTTCCTCCTGTTGCTTTTGAAATTTTCTCCAAATCACTTTTTGCAACACGTCTGCATGCATAAATTCCTGCTTTGCTTAATAAAAAAGTTGCAAAATCATCTATTCCTTTTTGACAGAAAACAACATTAGCACCTGAATTTTTAACAGATTCAACCATTTTCTTTATTTCATCTTCTTCCTGAAAAATAAATTTTTGTAATTGTTCAGGTGATGAAATAGAAACCTCTGTTTTAATTTCAGGGCTTTTAACTTCAAGAGGAACATTCATCAGGGCAATTCTGGCATTTTTAACAGATAAAGGCATATCATGAGATAATCTTTCTTTATCAAGAACAATTCCGGAAACAAGCTTGCTGTCCCCGACCCCTTCCCCTTTAAGTTTCTCAATTTTTATATCATTTAAATCAACTTCTCCATTAGTCTGAATCTGGTTTATAGCCTCAATAATAATTTCTGCAAGTTTTTCCTTGGAATCCTCTGCACCTTTTCCGGTCATTGCTGTCATTGCAATCTGTTTTAAAACTTCTTTATCATCTAATGAAATCTTTAAAGAAATTTCATTTAAAATCTCCCTTGCTTTTTCAGCAGCAAGTCTGTATCCCTTGGCAATAACAGTTGGATGAATTTTTCTATTCAACAATTTCTCAGCATTTTCCAGCAACTTTCCTGCAATCATAACTGCAGAAGTAGTTCCATCACCGACTTCAGATTCCTGAGTTCTTGCAATTTCAACCATCATTTTTGCAGCAGGATGCTCAATCTGCATTTCATCAAGAATTGTAACACCATCATTTGTGATAACAATTTCATTTGCAGGAGAAACAAGCATTTTATCCATTCCCTTTGGTCCCAAAGTTGTCTTAACAATTTCTGAAACCATTTTAGCAGCAGCAATATTGTTCCTCTGAGCATCTCTTCCAATAACTCTTTGAATATCTTCCGGCATTAAATAAACAGGCTTGTCACTCATTTTAATCTATTGTTTTATTTACTATAAAAATAGTCCAAAATCCATTTATTTAAACATTGTTGTGATTTCGTAGTATAATTTGCATAAACTAAATTAATCTTTTATCAAATCTAAAATTCCTTTTTAATGTTTATTCTTATACAACATATATCTTAAAGTGGTAAATAATATTTAAAAGATAAATCCCCGTTTTAAAGTATGATAAATTTCAAGGTCTTGGATGTAATGACGCGGGAACCAATAACTGCTTCTCCGGATACAAATTTACTTGAATGCATTAAAAAAATGGTAAAGAAAAAAGTTGGTTCTTTGCTCTTAGTTAAAGAAAAGAAACTTGTCGGAATTGTCTGCAGAAAAGACATTCTTTGGGCACTTTCAAAAAAACCAAGTTCAGATTTGTCAAAAATAAAAGCCATAGACATTTCTCCGAGAAAAATTGCAACCATAAGCCCGGCACTCAGCATAATGGAGGCCTTTGAAAAAATGAAAAAACTGAAATTTGAAAGACTTCCTGTAATCCATGAAAAAGAACTTGTCGGAGTAATCACTGCAAAAGACATTTTAAACTTTCACCCTGAATTCTATCCTGAACTTGAAGAATATGCTCAAATAAGAGAACAATCAAGAAAACTAAAATTAATAAAAAAAAATAAAGAAAGAAAATCAGTTCATGAAGGCATTTGTGAAGAATGCGGAAACACAGACCTGCTATATTACATGCACGGAACATGGATTTGTGAATCCTGCAAAGATTTAATGAATTAGTTCTAAACGAAGGATATTTAAATAATATTTATTTAATAAGAATAATGGCAGAAAAAGACACTGTATTTTCAAGCAAGATGAAATTTGAAGGGGTATTTAATTTTAAAGAATTTTATAAATTTTGCTATGACTGGCTTGTTGATGAAGTTCAGCAGGAAGTGTTTGAACAAAAATATTCTGAAAAAATATCAGGAAATACAAAAGACATAGACATAGAATGGGTTGGAACAAGAAAACTTACAGATTATTTCAGATTTGATACAAAAGTGACTTTCAAGATTCTTAGAATGGCAAAAATTGAAATAAATAAAGACGGACAAAAAATCTCTGCAAATCAGGGAATTGCTGAAGTAAAAATCAAAGGAATTATTGTAAGGGATTATCTTGGAAAATTTGAAAAAAACGGAACACAAAAATTCCTGCGTGCAATTTATGAAAGATGGATAATTCCATCAAGAATTGAAGAAATTGAAGAAAAAATAATAGAAGATTGTGATGAATTTCTTTCACAGGCAAAAGCCTTTCTGGATATTGAAGGAAATAGGTAATATAAAATTACCGAAATCCTTAAATACAAAATTTTTCTTTTTCAGGCATGAAAAAAACATTATTTTTATTAATAATATCACTGCTGGTTTTACCAACCCTTTTTGCTTTAGATCTTGATATCCAAAAACAAAGCACAAATGAAGTTATGATTCTTGATTTGCAGGAACCTGCAATTTTCAATTTAACTGTAAAAAACAATGGCCCGGAAGACAATTTAATTTTTTACACTTTTTTTACTCAAAGCATGTATCCAAAAGGAACTACCCCTATTAAAAATTTAGAAACAATAAATGTAAAAGTTGAAGTATATCCCCCCCAAAATCAAAAAACAGTAGGGCATACTGCATTTGACATTTTCATTAAAGGGAATGAAGAGCCCGATGTAAAAAAAACACTGGTTGTGAATGTAATTAATCTTGAAAATGCTTTTGACATTGAAACAAGCCAATTGGACTCAGGTTCAGAAACAATAACAGTTTATATTCAGAATATAGTAAACTTTGATTTTAAAGAAATTGAAGCTGAATTTTCATCAGCATTTTTTGATTTTAAAGAAAAATTCTCTCTGGAACCATATGAAACAAAAGAATTTACAGTAGAACTCAAGAAAAAAGATTTTGAAAAATTAACTGCAGGGCTTTATGCTCTTCAGACAAAAGTAAAAGTTGAAGATATTGAAGCTGAATTTGACAGCACAATCAATTTTGCTGAAAAAAATATGCTAAAAACCACAAAAGAAAGTTATGGATTTATAATAAACACTGAAATAATCACAAGAACAAATGAAGGAAATGTTATTGAAAAAACAGATTCAGTAATTGAAAAAAATATTATATCCAGATTATTTACAACAATAACTCCTGAACCAACTTTTGTTGAAAGACAGGGCTCTAAAATATATTATTCATGGAATAAAGAAATTGAACCAGGAGAAAGTTTTGAAATCAAAGTAAGAACAAA
>CAZWUT010000028.1:6418-6886 GCA_964636765.1 Candidatus Woesearchaeota archaeon
ATAGTAGTTGTAATAACAAAATTATACTTAAGAACAAATCTGATTTTGAGAAAAAGAGTTTCATTTGTCAGAGCAAAAGGAGGGGAATTTGCATTAAAAGTTTCAATAATTGCAAGTGCTAAAAGATATATTGAAAAAGTAAGTGTTATTGACAGGCTTCCTGCACTTGTAAAAGTTCATGAAAGATTTGGAAGTGAAAAACCAATAAGAGTTGATGAAAAAAATAAAAAAATTGAATGGCAATTTGAAAAATTAGAAGCCGGTGAGTCACGAATACTGACTTATATAATCTTCTCAAGAATTGGGTTATTAGGAAAATTTGCACTTCCAAGAACTTCTGCAATATTTGAAAGAGAAGGGGAAGTTAAAGAAACACAGTCAAACAAAACTTTCTTTATGGCTGAACCAAAACCAAAAAAGAAAGATAATTATTCTGATGTTAATGTAGAATGAAAAAGAAAATCCCTC
>CAZWUT010000029.1:0-6867 GCA_964636765.1 Candidatus Woesearchaeota archaeon
TGATTCCATAGTTTCCTTCTCTTTTTAATCCTAAAAGAGTGTTATGTAAAAAAGCTCCTGCTGTCCCAGAAGTAAACGCAAATCCTATTGATATAAACGCCGAGCCTAAAATAAAATAAGGCAAGGAATTACCGAATATAAAAAATAATGTTGAAACCAACATTGAAAATTTTGCTAGGACTAATGCGGTCTTATGTCCCATTTTATCAGAAATGTATCCTGAAGGAATTTCTAAAAGAAATCCCGCAATCCATCCAATTCCAGTATAAAGCCCTATTTGCTGGGCATTTGTATTGGGGAGGGATAAAAAATAAAGAGCCAAAATTGGAATGTAATTTCTTCTATTAGTTAGTATAATTAAAAAATATTTCCAGACGTTTGATTTTAACCTCTCTTGCATAATGCAAGTAATTTTTATTAATTTATAATGTTATTGTATTTTTTCTTTTAGAAAATAAGAATAAGTAAAAGTGCCTCAACTTCTTTTTTAGAAAAAAAGAATATAAGTTTATTATTTGATAATACTTACTAATTTACTTAGTAATTAAGTAATTTATTAAGAAACATTTATATATTGAAATTTTTTTATAATGTAGAGGTTTGATGATATGAAAATCAAAGATTTCCAGCAAAGCCAAAAAATTGTTTCGCAATTTTTAGTTTTTTTGTCAAATATCCGGAGGTCTTTGCCAAACAAATGAAAAAATATTTGCTTCTTATTGAAGATGAGAAACTTTGGGAGAAATTTAAAAAAGTTATTAAAAAAGATATTAATTCAGAAATTATAGAATTGATAAAAAAGAAAATTGGGTTGGAGGTTAAAAATGAGTAAGAGGGGGCAGGTTACAATTTTTATAATTATTGCAATTTTGATTGTTGCTATTGTTGCAGGTATTCTAATTTTCAGAAAGAATTTTTCAAAAAATAATATTCCTTCTGAATTTGAGTCTGTTTACACCTCTTTTACAGTTTGTTTGGAAGAAAATCTGCTTACTGGAATTGATGTCCTGGAAAGTCAGGGGGGTTATATTTATGTTCCTTCTTTCAGGCTTGGTTCAGAACTTTATCCTTCATCTTCACATTTGAATTTTTTAGGAAATTCAATTCCATACTGGTATTATGTTTCAGGAGGGGGGATTCAGGAGCAACAGACACCTTTAAAAGAGGATATGCAGCATGATTTGGAAAAATTTATAGAAAGCAAGATAAATCTTTGTTCTTTTGATGGTTATTATGATGAGGGTTATGAAATTTCATTGGATGAATCTTTGGCTGAAGTTAAAATAAGGGAGAATCAGGTTGAATTGAATTTGAGAGTGGATATGACTATTAATAAAGGAGACGATAGTTTTTTTATAAGGGAACATTCAGTTGTTGTTGATTCTCAGTTGGGCAATCTTTATGATTCTGCATTAAGTATTTTTAAAAAAGAACAAAAAGATTTGTTCTTAGAAGAATATGCCATTGATTTTTTAAGACTTTATGCTCCTGTGGATGGAGTAGAATTAACATGTTCTCCTAAAATCTGGGAAGCTAATCAGGTTTTTGATGATTTGCTGGATGCTATTGAAGTTAATACAATGGCTTTGAAATCAGATGGAAGCAATGATTATTTTGATTTGGATTTCGGAGTTGAACAGGATGTTAGTTTTCTTGCTTCAAGAAACTGGCCAAACAGTTTTGAAGTAAATCCTTCTGAGGGAAGTATTTTAATGGCAAATCCTGTTGGAAACCAGCCAGGATTGGGAATTTTAGGATTTTGTTATGTTCCTTATCATTTTGTTTATAATTTTAATTATCCGGTTCTTGTTCAGATTTATTCAGGAGATGAAATCTTCCAGTTTCCTGTTGTGGTTGTTGTAAGAGGAAATAAAGAAAGGGAACCTGTTCAAAGCAGTATTTTAAGCATGGAACTTCCTGAATTATGCACTTATAAAAATACCCTTACTGAAGTAAGGATTGCTGATTCAAGTTCAAAATCCATTGATGCAGATATTTCTTACAGTTGTTTTGGAACAACCTGCAGTATTGGAGAAACTTCTGAGGGAAGATTAATTGAAGAATTCCCTCAATGTGTTAATGGATTTGTTTTTGCAAGAGCAGAAGGATACAGAGATACAAAAATTATGTATTCCACAGTTGAACCAGGAGTTATAAATATTATTATGGAAAAAATTTATGAAAAGGAAATTAATTTAAGAGTAGATGGAAAATCTTTTAACAAAAATGCTTTGATTACATTCAGTTCTTCAGATTTTTCAGAAACTGTTTCTTATCCTTCAGATAATACTGTTGAATTAAGTCCGGGAAGTTATGAAGTAAGTGTTTATATTTATGAAAATTCTTCTTTGAAGCTGCCTGCAAGTGAGACCCAGCAGTGTGTGGATGTTCCGCGTGGAACAATTGGAGGACTTTTGGGACTGACAAAGAAAGAATGTTTTGATGTGGAAATTCCTGAACAGATTATTTCAACATCTCTTTCAGGAGGAGGTGTAAGTGAGCATAATATTTTAGAACAAGATTTAATTAATTCAAATGTTCTTGAGTTGAATGTTGAAAGTCTGCCAATTCCGGATAGTTTAGAACAACTTCAGACAAATTATATTTTATTTGATGAAAAGGAGGTTAGTTTAAGATTCAGATGAAAATCAAATATTTTCAGCAAAGCCAAAAGGTCAAACGAATGATAAATAAAAAATACATTTTAGAATTTGTTTTTTTAATTACAGTTTTGTTATCTGTTTCTTTTATTAGTTCTGCTTATGTTCGTTCTGTAAATTACGGCCAGTATACAGGTGTTGGAGGAGGAAGTCTTTTTGGAGAAACTGCTAGTTTAAGAATAGATCAGGAGATGTGTGAAGAAGGAACAGATTTTTTATTGCAATTGGCTCCGTTTGGATGCACTCCTGCTGTTGTAAGGAGTGATTTACTTGAAGAACAGGATGTCCATGTATTTTGCCAGATTGGAGCAACTCAGATAAATCCTTTGATTGATGTGGAAGCAATCAGAAATATAAAAATTACAGGAGATCTTTCAAGAGATGTAAGAAGTGTGGCTTATCATCCTGCTCAGGCAGCTTTGGGATTAACTAATTCATTGGATGTTAATTCACCTGTTTTGGAAAACTTAGGTTATGTTGTTGTTACATTAAAACAAAATTCAAATGAATCATCTATGCCTGATTATGTTGAAGGAAATTTAAGTGCAGAATTAAAATATGATATTAAAAATGCTTTTGGTATTGGTGCTGCAAGTTTTTATCTTCCTGTTATGAGTGACAGTGAATGGGAAGAAAGATATATACAATATGGTTTTTGGCAGGGAAGGGGTTATTTGCGTGCAGAAGGAATTGGGGATGATTATGCAACTTTTTCAATTTATGCAGATGATTCAGTTTCAACTTCAAGTTTGGGTTCAAGAAGCGGAAGGGATTATTCAAAAATAAAATATGCACAGGTTAATCTTGGGTTGGGAGATAAATCTGAAGAAATTTATCTGCCTGGTTTTAGTCCGTGTCTTGCAAGTTTAAGTGTCAGATTAGATGATTTGGAAAACCCAGATACACTTGTTAAATTAAAAATAAATGAGGATGTTTTTGAAGTTAAAGATGGAGAGAAGTTTCTTGATAATAAATGTGAAGTTGTTAAAATACACCAGAAAGAAGGATTGAATCAGAGGGTTAGTGTAAGATGTGAAGATGATGAAAAGCCAGTAACTTTTGATTTGGCAATTTCTCCTGGAATTTCTCTTAAGATTGATGATTCAATTGGGGATTATGTTGTGGGAGATATGCTTTTTAAGACAGACGATAATAGCCAGGCTGTTTATTTGGGATATGTTGGTTCAACTAAGAATTCAAAAAATATTGAGGATTTGTATATTGTACTTGTTGCATTGCCTGTTTTCCAGGAAGATGGTTTAACTGCAAAACAACTTTCGTCTATTGCAACACATATTAAATATAAAAAACCAGAAACTGAAACAGGAGCAGGTGTTTTTGATGCAATTGCAACAGGGTTAAAAGGAACTTCCGGGATGGTTGTTGAAGGAATTAGTTATGTTGTCAGTGGAAAAGATTTTGAAGTTGTTAATTTTATAGGGCAGGGTGGAGCAATAACTTCTACAGAAAAATTTGGGAAAAAAATTTTGATTAATGGTTTTTCAGATGCTTCAAATAATGGATTTATGGAAATTGTAAGAAAGGAATATAATCTTGATGAAATTTCTGATGGGGGTTATTCAATTAAAGATGGAGATGTTGAAACTGGATTGATCTTAGTTGAAAGTCCTTTGGATGAAAATAAGTTTTATCTTGCAGGAAGTGATGCTCTGACTGCAGTTGCAACAGCAGGTATTATTGGGGATATTTATCATGGGGTTTTTAATGGAGAGAATTGTGATGAAAACGGAAAATGTGATAAATATGTTCTTTCTACAAAAGAAGATTATAGTCCAAGAAGAGGTTTTAATGATTTTTTTCAGAATTTGGTTTCTGCTGAAATTATTGATGGAAAATTAATTGCAAAAAAACTTAAGTTTATAGATTTTGAACAATCAGGAGTTTATGAAAGTTATTACAGAAATGCAATGGATGATTTTGAAACAGTTGTTAATAGCTATCCCGGAGAGAAAATTTCCGCAGGGATTAATTCAGATAATACTTATGGTGAAGAGGCTTTATATGCTGCTGTAATGCTTGCTAAAAATCTCGGACAGAAAAAAACAATGCTTGAATTGTGTAAACAATTCAAAGAAGAATATCCTGATTCAGATAAAATTTTGGATAATTGTGATGATGAATTTTTTATTTCTAATTCAAGAATTTCAACATATGATGTTTTAATTGACGGATATTTAAAGAGAATTTCTTTTGAAGGAATTTCTGAACCAAATTCAAGGGATTTCAGTGCAATAGTTGTTGTTAAAGGACCTAATGGAAAACAGGAATCAATTTTGCTTAGAAAAGACACTCCTGTTTATTTAAGCGGATTTCGGGAAGATATTGTTTTTTCAGTTGAAAGCAAGATTGAAAATAAGGATAAAAAAGTTTATTTTAAGTTTGCAAGTGATAAGTGGTATTGGTCTTATGAAAGAACCAACTGGCAGACCCTTTCTTCAAAAAAGATTATTGAATCTCCTGTTAAAGAAAATTCTGGTTTGTTTTCTGAATTAATTAATAAGGATTTTTCTGATGGAGAAGAAATTTTGATTAAATACAATGCTGAAAAAGAAACCTCTGAAATTGAAACAGAATTTCTTGAATTAAGGGATTTGGATGAAGATTCAGCTGATATTTATTTTAGCCTTGCTGACCAGAGTTTTTTAAAAGAAAATTTTGTAGCAGATACAAAAAAACTTGAATTTGATGAAACAAAGAGTTTTGGAAGCGGATATAATTTCAGGCTGTCAGAGATTAATTTAAATAAAGTTGCAAGGGTTTCAATTGTTCCTAATATTAATTATGCTAAATCTGAAGCAGAATTTAAATTCAAAATAGGCATTGAAAAAAGAGCAATTCAATTATCTCCTGAGAGGATTAATGATAAGATTGAAGCATTAAACCGTTCAATAGAAGACTGGCAAAAAGCATATGATACTTTGAATGGAATAAATAAAGGACTTAAGACTGCATGCATTGGTTTAGGAACTACTTTAACAATTAAAAATTTGCTTACAAACTCAGGCGGAAAAGCAATTGCAAGACAGGAAGTAATGAATGCAGATGGTGGATGGACTGAATTTTGTAAAAGTGCTGTTGCAAAAGGAGAATATTCTTCAATGGATAAATGTTTTTTAGATAATGCCAATGATATTGATAAGGAAGTTGACCAGTATTATACAATAATGCGGAAACAGGATGAAAAAATCAAGGAATTTCAGGATGATAATATGGAAGATGGAGGGGTTTTGGGAAGGGATTATGTTGACCAGGAAGGGTTTATTGAAGATTATTCAGCACATGTTTCTGGTGAACTTTATTCTGTTGAAGGATTTGATATGAATAATGTGAAAGAGATTATTAAAACAGGAGGAAATAGTGTTTATTCTACAGATGATTTAAGAGAGATTGAATTTTACAGTTTGTATTTGAAAGAGCATCCTGGAGATAGTGTTGCTCAGGAAAGACTGAAATCTTTGTATGCAGGTGTTGAAGTTAATGCAGGAAATCTTGTTGAAAGAAACACTCTTGCAGGAGTTTATGGAATTGATGGTTCTAAAATAGGGCTTATTCCTGTGGAAAATGTTGGAAAGAGAGAAACTTTGGCTTATCAGGGTCTTAAGACAAATGATAAAATAAAAATTAATGGTGTTGAAAAAGGAGTTCCTGTTTATATATTTCAGGATGAAAGAGGAGATTCTTATACAATTATTTTAGATGATTCTTCTGGTAATGAGAATTTGTTTATTGCCAAGGATGAAAAAAATAATATGAAGGTGTATGATGAAAAAGGAGTTTTAGTTAAAGATACAAATGTTTTGAATGCTTTGGGAAAAGTTGATTTTAAAAAATATGATTCAACTTCTTTTGAAAATGATTATAAGAATGCAGAGGTAAGATATTATGAAACTGAACCTTATAAAGGGCAACCTCAGATAGTTCCTATTGATACTAAAAATGGTTGGTATGCTTATACTAAGCCTACCTTGCCTGTTGGAGGAAATATAAGAACATATGATGATTCAGCAAGACTTAATAGTTTTTATCTAGCTAATGTTGGTCCAAATGGTTTAGAAGAAAATCTTGGGGGAGATGATATTTACCAATTAGTTAATTTAAATACTGGTCAGGACAGAACAGAGTTTTATGGATTAAATTCAAATCAGGTATCTTCTTTAATTAGCAAAGCAGTTAATGCAATTAATGA
>CAZWUT010000030.1:0-6510 GCA_964636765.1 Candidatus Woesearchaeota archaeon
TAATACAACTGGTTTATTCAAATTTTTCAAAAAGAAACTTAAAGCTGCACTTGTATAATGCAAAAAATCAGTTCCATGAGTAATTATAACCCCCTGAATATTTGAATCATTTAATAATTTTTCACAGGTTTTTGCAATTTCCTGCCAATCTTTATAATCCATATCTTCAGAAGCCTTCATAAATGGAATTTCAACTTTTGAAATATTAACTTTTTCAAAAATTTCCGGATAAAATTTAAATAAACTCTCAGGAGTATCAAGAGGCTTCACGCCACCTGTCTTTGAATCATAACGGGATGCAATAGTTCCCCCTGTAATTACCATTCCAACATTGGGTTTTTTCCTGTCAATTTTCAGTTCCAAACATTCATCTTTAAAAACAGATTTTTTCAGGATTTTTATTTTCAAAATATCTTTTTTATTAAAACCAATATTATATCCATTGCCTAATTTTAATAAAACAATCCCTTTTTCAGATTCCGGACTTTCAAGAAGATTTCCTTCATAAATTGTTTTGCTTAAATGAATTTCAACCAAATCTCCTGGCTTGGCATTTGTTTTTTCCATAATAAATAAAGATAAACCCTAATTAAAAAGTTGTTGGTACATCCTCTCTAATCCATAATCTTTGGGTTCTTTTTTATCATCTTAGTTATAACAAAAGGAAAAACAAGTGTTGTGACCAGCGCCATAATAACCAATGCAGAATAAAGCTCCACACTTATTATTCCGCTCTTAAAAGCAAGCAAAGCAAAAGCAAGCTCTATTGCTCCACGGGAATTCATAGACCACCCTATTAAAAATAATTTTCTAAAACTAAAATTTATAAAAGGTTTTGTCAGCAACACCCCAAGCATTTTTCCTGCAAAAGCAAGTATAACAATTAAAACCAGCAAAAAAGGATTCAAAACCAAAGAGCCAAAATCAAAATGAACCCCCATTGAAATAAAAAAGAATGGCACAAATAAAAATAATATTTTTTTCACAGAACTAACTTTTTTCTCATCAAGCAGTGATTGAACAAATATTCCCCCAAAAAAAGCAGCAATAATTCCAAGAGTGAAAAAAATATCAGTATTTTTTAAATTATGTGCCAGTGAAATCACAAAAAAAACCAAGAGACCCAAAGCATCATCTATAATTCCTGCGCCCATCATAGCAGAACCAACTTTGGTCCGGAGTTTTTTAATATCCAAAAGAACTCTTGCTTTTGTTGCTTCAGCAGTAATACTCATAGACAAACCCACAATTAAAGAAACCAAAACAGAAAATCCAAGCAGCATAAAAACAGAAAATCCAAGAATAAAAGGCACAACAAAACCAAAACTTGCAATATAGGCAGAATCTCTTTCTTCCTTCTTAAGCATTTTCCACGAAGTTTCCATTCCTGCAAGGAACATTAAAATAAAAAGGCCAATATTTCCAAGAAGAAAAATAATGGATATATTTGGTTCAATCAGATTTTCTCTAAAAAATCCTGTTCCGAAAATAAGACCTGTAATAATAAGGGAAACTACTGAAGGAACCCCCACTTTTCTTCCAAGACGTTCTAAAACAAGGGACAATGCCAAAACCAGAAGTATTGTTATCACCAGTTCCATTTTTTTAATAAATTAAAAGAGTTTAAAAGTTTTTTAAAATAACAAAAACCTCCCTTAAAACCCCAATAATAAAAATAAGCATAATTGTAAGAATTAAAAACCAATTCAAAGGAACAGAATATTCCGGTTTCCTTTCACCCTTTTTCTTGGCTTTTTTGGTTATCAATAAAATTAAAACAGCGATTGTTCCTCCTGAAACAACACCTCCAATAGATAAAATCTTTGTAAAAGAGAAAAAATCAAAAAAACTTATAAAAATATAAATTAAAATAGGTATCATAGAAGACAAAACCCATGATTTCTTTTTCTTAAAATGCTCATCAAAAAGAAAATCTTCCTCAAGTGCATTTCCCAATGAAAGATGGGAAGTAAACATAGTAAATACTCCTAAAAGAACAAAAACACTTCCTAAAGCAAAAGTTGCAATCTCAGGAGTATCTAATCCCTTAAATCCAACAACTACAAAAGAAAATAAAATATAAAACAAAACAGAAATAACTGAACTTGTAAAAACCACTTTTTTAATTAAATATTTGTTTTTTTTCAGAATAAGGGCAACTTCAGGAACTGCAAAAAAAGAAATTAAAGCAAAAAGAACAACCCCAAAAGGCAAAAAAAGATTTCCAGTATTAACATAACTCAAATTTCCAAAATTTATTCTGTTTACAAAAGTTATGAAAATTGTAATAATTAAAATTAATATAATCAAAACCCCAATTCCCTCAAACTTCTTCAGGGATTTTAAACCACTCCACAAAAGAATTGACATTACAATTCCAAACAAGACCCCAAACACAAGGGATAAACTTAAATTTCCGATAATCAAAAAACTTAAACTCTCTCCAACACCAAATAAATAAGCAACAATTGCAGAATAAATTCCAAATATCGCTGCAAATTCCATAATTTTTTTTGCTCTTTTTCCAAGATATTTCTCAGCATAACCTGTAAGTTGATGATTTCCCTTTGTTCTCAAAGAAACTTCTCCAAGATAAAGATTAAGAAGAAGAACAATTCCTCCAAGAAATAAAACATAAAATAACATAATCAAAAAGCCTGCTTTTGCAGCCACAAAAGGAATACCTAAAACTCCTGCGCCTATGCAGGTTCCGACTAAAACTGAAACTGCTGTAAAGAATTTTTTCCTGTCAGGATTCATTTTCACCTCTCAAAGATTAAACAAAAAATAAAACAGGTTATAAAAAAGTTTTTGTGGAAAGCAAATGCCCAGATGCACTATTAGAAAAGCAGGATTCTCGTTAGACGGATTCCTGTTCGCATTGAGGTTAAGCCTATTCGAGTTGGCGTTGAACCTCACGACACTTAAGATAGCCAACTAACCATTTCACTCCTAGTCAAGAATTCCATAAAAGAAATTCACGGAAGCACCACAACTTCAGATCTTCGCATTTCGAACTGCTACTAATTGCCGCTGTTGAATTTTATGGCTTAAAATAAATCTTAATGACGCGCTAATTAATTGACGTGTAGTCCATCTGATTTTCCAGTTGCTCATGCTGAAAAATCTTTCAGGGCAATTATATAAATAAAAACTCACTTAAAAATTTTTCGCACGCACAGAAACACAAAATAAAATTCCCTTCAACCAACAGAGCGAGCTTTATAAGAAAACCTTATTTAACTTTCTCTACCAGAAAAGCAGGATCCCCGCCAGACGGACCCCACGCATCGAGGCAAAGCCTAATCGAGTCGGCGCCGAACCCCACGACACGTTCAACTTTTTTAGAAGGTTTTGAATTAAATCTCCATAAATACATTGGAGTTTGATTTATTGCATTAGATATTTCATTTAGCCTTTTAACATCTTTTGTTTTCAAAAGAGATTCTAATGCATTTATATTATTAATATTCTCTATCCAATTGTCATTTCCAACAATATCTCCAATTATTGAATAAGCATCAGAAGTTCTATAATTATGTATTATTTCATCTTTTTCTTCTTGTGGATTGTAAATAACTCGTGTTAAAGTATTTGGATATCTCTGCAATCCTTTTTGCAAAAAATTCAATAAATCTGCGTTTCCAGATTTTACTGCATCATTAAAAAGTTCATAATGTTGAATAGAATTCATTGGAACAGGATTTCCGTCTTTCTTTGCTGTTTCATAAAATTCAGCAAGTTTATCTTGATTCATTGAAGGAGTCATTTTCTCCATTAATCTGTAAACAGAATTTCCATTGTCAATTTCAAAATAACCTGCGCTTGGTGCAATGTATTTTGTTTTTAATTCAATATCTTTTTCCATATAATTTTTGGAGAATTAAACTTTAAAAACTTTTCTATTTGTTACTTTTCCAAAATTAATACAACGGGCGTACGAGGAATCGAACCTCGATCTACAGGGCCGAAACCTGTCATTCTATCCATTAAACTATACGCCCAAAATACTCTATCTAAAAAACATTTTTATAGTTTAAATTTTTAACTAATACCATAAAAAAGATAAAATGAAGAAGCATCACAAAATAATTTTAGGAGGATTTGGAACAGTTTTATTTGTTGCAATAATTGTTTTTGGAATACTTTTAAACGGAGTAATTGTTAAACAATCTCTTGATAAAAGCGAACTCCAAAATCAAATCTCTACACTTCAGGCAGATACACAAAACAAATTTAATGAACTAACAGAAAATTTAATTGAAACTCAAAGCAATTTAAATGAACTTACTGAAGAAATTGGCTCAATTGATGAAAAAATTCTTTCAATAGATGATAAATTCACTGAATTAAAAGCTTCTGTAGGTGATGATTTTTCATCAATAATTGAAGATTCTGTAAAATCAGTTGTTACAATAAGGACTGATGCAGGGCAGGGAACAGGATTTATAATAACCTCTGACGGATTTATTGTGACAAATGCCCATGTTTTATCGGGTGGGAGTTATGTTGAAGCTCTTACATATAACAAAGAAAAAATCTCTGCTTCATTTATCGGATATAATGTAGAAATGGACCTAGCTTTATTGAAAATAAGCGGAAACTATGATTATCTGGAATTAGCAAAAGCAGATGAATTTGAAACAGGGGATAAAGTAATTGCCATTGGAAATCCATTAGGACTTCAATTTTCAGTTTCTCAGGGAATAATCTCTGCAATACACAGAGAAGGTCCAAATAACATAAACGGATATATCCAGACAGATGCTGCATTAAATCCCGGAAATTCAGGAGGTCCGTTAATTAACACAGAAGGTGAAGTAGTGGGAATAAACAATTTCAAAATAGGTTCTGGAGAAAGCCTGGGTTTTGCACTTGAATCTCCTTTTATAAAAAGTACAATAAATGAAATTGGTGAAGAAAAATTAGGAAAAACATTAATTTAAAAAAATTTGGATACAAAACCAAATAATTTAATAAACCCCTATTCTTTTACAAAATAATGGCAAAGAAAAAATCAGAAGAAGGCTTGACAATAAAAAAATCTGAAAATTTCTCAGAATGGTTTAGCCAAATAGTTGAAAAAGCAGAATTAGTTGATTTAAGACTGGATGTAAAAGGTTTCATAATTATAAGACCATGGGCAGCAATGACAATTGAAAATATGTTTGAGTATCTTGAAAAAGAACTTCAGGAAAAAGGACATAAACCCACTTTTATGCCTTCAGTAATTCCAAAGGAAAATTTAATGAAAGAATCAGAACATGTTAAGGGTTTCACTCCTGAAGTTTTCTGGTTAAAAGATATTGGAGACAACAAAGAACTTGCATTAAGACCTACCTCAGAGACTCTTTACACCCCAATGTTCAGGTTGTGGATAAGAAGCCACAGGGATTTGCCTTTAAAACTCTATCAAAGAGGCTCTGTTTTCAGGCTTGATACAAAAGCAACACGTCCTTTAATCAGAGGTCGAGAATTCATCTGGATAGAATGCCATGATGCATTTGAAACAAAAGCAGACGCTGAAAAACAGGTACATGAAGATATTGACACAACTGAAAAAGTCATGCACCAGATTTATGGAATTCCTTTTCTGCCAATGAAAAGACCTGAATGGGATAAATTTGCAGGAGCAGAATACACAGTTGGTTCAGACTGCTTTATGCCTGATGGAAAACTAATTCAACAGCCCTCAACACATTTAATGGGGCAAAAATTCTCAAAAGCATTTAATGCAACTTTTAAAAACAAAAATGAAAAAGAAGAATATCTATGGACAACTGCTTACGGTCCTGCTGTTTCAAGAATCCTTGCATCAATTATAGCAACTCACGGAGATGATTCAGGATTAATACTTCCATATACAATTTCCCCTGTACAGGTAATAATAGTTCCTATATTTAATTCAGAAAATAAAAACAAAATCCTGAAAAAATCAGAAGAAATCAAAAAAGAACTTAAAAAATACAATATAAAAGCTGAAATAGATTCAAAAGAATACAAAAGACCAGGTGAAAAATATTATTATTGGGAATTAAAAGGGGTCCCATTCAGAATTGAATTTGGAGAAAAAGACTTAAAGAAAAACCAAATAACTTTATTTACAAGAGACACAAAAAACAAGGAAAACTTAAAATTAAAGGACCTAAGCAAGATAAAGAAATTAGGAAAAGAATTTGATAAAAGATTAAAAGATAAAGCAGACAAATTTGCAGAAAACAGAATTGAAGACTGTTCAACAAAACAGGAAATAAAAAAAGCCCTTTCTTCAGGAAAAATAGCAAGAATAAATTTCTGCTCAACAGACAAACAGGGTTTTTCATGTGCAGAAACTATAGAAAAAGAATTTTCAGGAGACGTGCGTGGAACTCTTGCAAATAAAAATGAATCACCAAAACCAAATTCAAATTGTATTATTTGCAAAAAACCTGCAAAAAAAATAGTTTATGTTGGTCGAAGTTATTGAAAGTGCAAAATTAAGTTACCAACAACACCTTTCAATGACTGAGA
>CAZWUT010000031.1:0-6504 GCA_964636765.1 Candidatus Woesearchaeota archaeon
TAAAGCGCGGAGTGGGACTCGAACCCACGAAAATTCGCTCTGCAGGCGAACGCAGTAGCCGCTGTGCCATCCGCGCAAATGCCCCGGACAGGATTCGAACCTGCGACCCCTAGCTTAGAAGGCTAGTGCTCTATCCAGGCTGAGCTACCGAGGCATACTAAAGGTAAGAAATTTTTCTATTTAAAATGTTTCTATTGGCTAATTTTATAAACTATTTTTTACATAATAGATGATGAAGATTAAAAAGAGGGTAAAAATTGGTTTGTTTTTTGTAAGCATTTCTATTATTTTAATATTGATTTTCTTTTTAATTAAGAGTGGTTTTTTTTCAAATATTTCATTTTCTGAATCATTAAAAACAAATTCCCAGATTTCACAGGCAAAAGAAGGAAATTCAAATAATCCTTCATACAATTCAGAAAATTCCAATAATCAGGGAAATAAAACAATTAAACTGAGTTTTATAGCTTTAAGTGAAGAACAAAGAAAAAAAGTTGAAGATGCTTTATTGTCCAGTGATTTTATTAAAGATGTTCCTAAGAAAAATCCAATCTCAATCAGGTTTTTTTATTTTGATGAAGGTTACAGGATTTGGCAGGATAGATTTTATTTAAGTAATGGAGAATTAATTGAAAAAACAGAAACTTCTATGGAATTGATAATTCATTCAAAGTATATTGATGATTTAGGAACAAAAGATTTATGCACTATTGTGCAAATTGCAAATCAAAATGGAGATTTGGGAGTTGAAACAGAGTTTAGTGATGCAGAATTATTGTGGAAATATAAAGGCATGATGAAACACAAGGATTGTTTTGGATTTTAAATTTCTATAACATCCAAATCTTTTGCAATTTGAACATTTTTGAAATGTTTCTTTGCATCGTTTAATAAATCTTTTAATCTTATATCATATCTTTGTGAGATGTGGGTAAGGATTAATTTTTTGACTTTGGCTTTTTTTGCAATGGAACCACACTGGGATGCAGTCATATGAAGATGTTCTTTTGCCAAATCTGTTAAATCACTTGAAAAACTTGATTCACATATAAATAAATCTGCATTTTTCACAAATTTTTCAATTCCTGGAGTTAATTTTGTGTCAAGAACTATTGAAATTTTTTTGCCTTTTTCCTGATATAAAAAATCTTTTGCTTTGTAAGTTTTTCCTTGGAAGATTATATTTTTTCCTTTTTTTAATTGGGAAAGATGCTTTCCAGGGGGCAATTTCGATTTTTTTAGTTTTTCTTTATTTATTTTTAATTTATCTTTGGTTATGAAATTATAGGCATTTGTTGGAATTCCATGCTCCATTTTTTCTGCTTCAAGATAGAAATCCTCATTTTCAAAGAATGGCTTATTATAAGAATTAATTTCATAAACCTCTGCTTTGAATTTGAATACTGGCACAAAAATATTTACAAAATTTTTCATGAACTGTTTTGTATTTTTTGGACCAAAAACTTTCATATTGCGGTTGTATCCACTTAGAACCATTGTCTGAAATAAAGCAGGTATTCCAAATATATGGTCACCATGCCAGTGTGTAACTAAAATTTTGTTGATTTTACAGGGATTTAATTTTGCTTTTCTTAATTGCCTTTGAGTTCCTTCTGAGCAATCAATTAAAATGTTTTCATCTTTGTAAGTTAAGAGTATTGCAGAGGGATTCCTGTTTGCACTGGGAATGCTTGCAGATGTTCCTAAGAATGTTATTTTTACTTTTTCTGTCATAGAATATTAATGTTTAAACTATTTAAGAAACTTTTGAAAAATTCCTTTTTGACTTATCAGTAGATTAATACCCTTGTTATGCGGCACTAAATCAAAAACGCAATTCTTACTTCTTTAATGCTGTTGAAGCAGGAGAAATAAAGATAATTGTGTCCCCTCTTAGGAAAGTCAATCCAAGGTTTCTTTTTATCTCATTGTTTTCCATTTCTTTTACATTGTCCAACACTAAGTTTATGTGGATGTCGAAGGCAAGCAAAGTTCCAACAAATTGCTGGTTTCCTTTCAAACTTACTAACACTTCCTGTCCTTTAGAGTTGTTCAACAAATCCAATGGTCGTTCAATTCCATTTACCATATTTTGAATATAGATAATTTGTTTTTAAACGTTTCTCTTTGTGTGAGATAGTTTTTTATATGGTTGATTTTCAATAAAATTATGGAAAAAAATAAGCAATGGTATAATTTATTGGCTCAATTGGGGCATCAGGGAGCTAGAAGGAACTTACTTGTAAATTTGTATGTTTGGGCTGAGAATCCTCTTGAAGTAATGAAGAAGTATAAGAAAATGGGAGGAATTAAAAAGAGTAGAACCCCAAATATTAAAGCTTTATCTAATGAAGAAAGTTATGAATTAGAAGAAAAGATTTTACAATGTGGATTAAGTATGGAATCTGCAAAAAGAAAATGGTATACAGATTCTGAACATTATAAGTGGTGGTGAATTTCTTAAGAAAAGATTTATAAACGAAAATTTAATTGAATAAATATGGTAACTAAGAAAGGAAAAAAGCTTACTGGCGGAAAATACATTAAAAGCAGAAAGAGAAAAAAAAACGAATTAGCTGGTCAGAAAAGAATAGTTAAACTTGGAGATGAAAAAAGGAAATCAAAGAGAGTTTTAGGGGGAAATAAAAAGACATTTTTACTCAAGGGAAAATCTGTTAATGTTAAATCAAAAGGAAAAATTGTAAAATCTGAAATAAAAAATGTTTTAGAAACTCCTTCAAACAGGTTCTTAGCAAGACAGAATATTTTAACTAAAGGAACAATTGTTGAAACTGGTGTAGGGAAGGTTAGAATTACTAATAGACCTACTCAGGAAGGTGTGATTAATGGTGTTTTGGTTGAGTGATTCTATTTTTTTGAGTTACTTTTACTACTTTTATCCTCAATAATGACAGAAAGCTTTATAAAGGGGAAACATTTTTAAACCTTACTATAAACTTCATAATAATAAAAGATTCTTGAAAAAATGGCTGGAATTCAAAAATGTCCTGAGTGTGGAAGTATAAATCTTACTTATGATTCACATCTTGGAGAGGTTATTTGCAATGATTGCGGTCTTGTTATTGAAGAGAAAATGGTTGATACTGGTGTTGATTTATCAGGTAAATTTGATAAAGGTGAGAAAAAAGGGAGGGGTGGAGCTCCTATATCTATGCAGAAGTTTGATAAGGGATTAACTACAAATGTGGGTGAAATTTCAGATATTTACAAATTAGAGCCAAAACAAACAAGGAAATTCTTAAGATTAAAGAAATGGCAGGAAAGGGTTTCAACATCTATTGAAAGGAATTTAAGGCTTGCAATGGCTGAATTGAGGGTTATTGCTTCTTATTTGAATTTACCTAATGTTGTTAGAGATGAAGCTTCAAGGATTTATAATTATGTTTTGCAGAGAGGTCTTGTAAGAGGAAGAAGCATGGAGTCTGTTATTGCTGCATGCTTGTATGCTGCCTGCAGAAGTTATAATATTCCAAGAACTTTGGATGAAATGGCAACTGCTTCAGATGTTGAAAGAAAAGAAATTGGAAGAACTTACAGGTTTATTATAAGAAAACTTGGAATTAAGGTTAATCAGTCTTCACCTAAGGATTATGTTTCAAGATTTTCTTCTGTTTTGAAGTTATCCCAAAAAACACAAAATATGGCTTTGAAAGTTCTGAAAGATGCTGAAGATGTTGAGTTGACTTCAGGAAGAGGTCCTGCTGGAATTGCAGCAGCAGCACTTTATGTTGCTGCTTTAATGAATGATGAGAAAAAGACTCAGAGAGAAGTTGCAGATATTGCAGGAATAACAGAGGTTACAATAAGAAACAGATATAAAGAATTAATTGAAAAATTAGATTTGGAAGAAAAGATAAAGCAAAAAGAAGCTGAAAGTAAAAAAAAGAAGAGTGAATAATTAAGGAATATTCTTTGGAAGTTTTTTATATCTGTACATAAATTCTGTACGTTTTATTTTTAGGTTTTCATTTATTGTTTGTTTTTTTATCTGGTTGTCTTTTATTGTAAAAATAAAAAAATAGATTAATAAAGCAATTATAATAAATAATTCAATTTCCATTAGTTGTTTTGAAAAATTCTTTTTTAAAGATGTACTAAATCTTATGGGGAGTAACAACCTAAAGTTTTTATACTAATTATTACCTTTTTATTTAGAACTAAAATCACTTATGCGGGGATGCCGGAGTGGTCAAACGGGCGACGTTTAGGCCGTCGTGGCTTAGTGCCTACCAAGGTTCGAATCCTTGTCCTCGCATTATAAAAGAAGATTAAAATGAAAAAAGTATATTTAATTCATGGATGGGGCGGAACAGGAAGCGGAGGTTGGTTTGACTGGTTAAAACTGGAACTTCCAAGAAAAGGTTTTCAAGTAGAATCTTTTGATATGCCCAATACAGAACACCCTAAAATTGAAGAGTGGATAAAATATTTAGAAGAGAAAATTAATTTAGATGAAATAGATGAAGAAACTTACTTTATTGGGCATAGTATTGGTTGTCAGACTATAATGAGGTTTTTAGAAAAATTACATAAACATAAAAAAGTTGGAGGTTGTGTTTTTGTTGCTGGATGGTTTGATTTAATTGATTTAGAACCAGAAGAAATGCAAATAGCTCATCCCTGGATAAATAATGAAATTCATATAGAAAGGGTTTTAGACCATTGCAATAATTTCTTATCTATTTTTTCAGATAATGACCCCTATGTTCATTTGGATGAAGTTGAGAAGTTTAAAGATAAATTGGGTTCAAAGATTTTAATTAAAAAAGATTCAGAACATTTCAATATGGTTCCTGAGATTCCTGAAATTTTGGATTTTGTAAGATGAAAAATGTAATTATTGTTCATGGCTGCCCTTCAAGTGAGGAAAAGGCAATGAATCCTATTATGAGAACTTATGATAAGCATTGGATTCCTTGGTTAAAGAAAAATCTTGAAGAAAAAAATCTTAATGTGGAAGTTCCGTTGATGCTAGAACCTTGGAGACCTGATTATGAAAAATTTAAGGAAGTATTTGATAATTTAGAAATTAATGAAGATTCTGTTTTAATAGGGCATAGTTGTGGTTGTGCTTTTTTAGTTAGGTGGTTGGGAGATACAAAAAAGAAAATTAAAAAATTAATTTTGGTTGCTCCTTGGAAGATTGCAGATAAAGAAAAATTTGAAGATGAAGAATTAATGGAATCCAGAAAGAAATTTTATAATTATGAAATTAAGGGGGACATTAAAAACAACATCAAAGAGATAATTATTTTTACTTCTGATGATGAAGAGGAGGATGGAAAGAAAAGTGCTAAGATTTTTCATGATTCTTTGGGGGGAAAGATAATTGAATTAAAAGCTCATGGTCATTATTGTCTGGGGGATATGGGAACTGAAGAATTTCCAGAATTGTTAAATGAAATTTTAAAAGATTAAAATGAAAATAAAAGACACTTCTATAATTCTTTTGTATAATGAAAAAGGAGAGGTTTTGATTCAAAATAGGAAAAATATTCAGGGAAGTCATGGAGAAGATTTTGGTTTTTTTGGAGGGCATATTGAAAAAAATGAAAATAAAAAAGAGGCTTTGAAAAGAGAATTAAAAGAGGAGCTTGAAATTAATTTGGATTATGTAAGTGAATTGGAATTTTTTAAACAGCATGACACAGTTATTAAAGAATGGGATGAAGAAATAAAAAGGGCTGTTTATTTAGGAAAATTAGAAAAAGATTTAAGGGAAAAATTTAAGGTTCATGAAGGTAAAATAAAAATTATTCCAATTAAAGAAAGTTTTAATCTTAAGATGGTTCCGGGAGATTCAGAATTATTAATGGAAATTTATAAATATTTAAAATCAAACAGAAAGATAAAATAAATATCAATTAAAATGAACACCTACAAAAAAGAATTAATAATCCATACAAAAGAAAGAATTCAATTTGTAAACATAACTGAAAGAGTTAAAGAAATTGTAAAAGAATCTGGAATTCAGGATGGTTTGGTTTTGATTAATCCAATGCACATAACAGCATCGGTGTTTATTAATGATAATGAATCTGGTTTGCTGAAAGATTTTAAAAATTGGCTTGAGAAATTAGCTCCTAAGAATTTTGATTATAATCATCATCACACAGGTGAGGATAATGGTTTTGCTCATTTATGGAGAACAATTATGGGCAGGGAAGTAGTTGTTTCATTAACTGATTTTAAATTAGATTTTGGAACATGGGAACAGATATTTTATGGAGAGTTTGATGGGCAAAGGGATAAGAGGATTTTAGTTAAGGTTATTGGGGAATAGTTATAATTTATCCCATAAAACTTCAAAATTCTTTTTGTAACCTTCATAAATATCTTTGTTTTCTATTTTAATTAGGAAAGGTTTTTCTTTTAGTGTTTGAATAATTACTTTGTTTTCAAAGATAAAGGTTGTTGCTAGATTTTCTGCTTCTTTTGGAAGATATTTTATATTTAATTTTGATTTTGCCATTTCAGTTTGTT
>CAZWUT010000032.1:0-6454 GCA_964636765.1 Candidatus Woesearchaeota archaeon
TTTTTTCTCTTTTTTTCTTAATTCAGTCAAAATATTTTTATTTGCTATCCCCAGAGAAGCTAAATAGATATCTGGAGGATTTTCTAGTCCGGAAAGGTAGTCTTTTAAAGCTTCTTTTGAAGTTTTAAGAGAGTTTCCACTATAAACATTGTTGCTTAAAACAACAATTTTATTGTAATGAGATACTTTTTCGGGATTCAATTTATTCTTTAACTCAGAGGACATCTTTTTCGAAGAAATTTCATCATATTTTCCATAACTTTCTTTAATATCTGGGCTAATGTATTTTACATCTGGAATATCCATACCCTTATTATCCGCAATCTTCTTTAAAGTCCAATAAAGCGGGCGTGCCTCATTATCCAATGCTACAACCAAGGTGTCTCCATCCCATAAATTTTTCTTATCTAACTTCTTAAGAAGTTCATGCGAATCTTTTATGAATTTTTCATTTTTGAATACCATCTAAATCTTCTTAGCCTCAATTATTAAATCTTTTACAATATTTCTCCGATATTTCAAACAGGGGATTTTTTTAATCAAATTTTCAGATGGTCGGAGTTCCTTTAAATTAAAAATCAAAAATCCCGCAAAATTCAAAGAGCCAAAATAATCTTCCAAAGTCCAATGATAATCTGTGAAATAGATGAATTTTCCATCTAATTGAAGAGCTTTTGGTTTTATCTTTTCTCCACTAGAGAAATAGTGGAAATTTTTTGAAAGCTTAAATCTTCCGGGGTCAATAATTGGATCAAAAGGATGCATCTCTGAAATAAAAACCCACCCTCCTTTTTTCAAAACTCTATAAATTTCTTTGAAGATTTTTCTTATATCAGAAAGATTTGGGATTTCAAGCAATACATATTCGATAAAAACAACAACAAAAGAATTTGAAGAAAATTTTTGGAGATTTTTAGCATTCATCTTGTAATATTTAATGTCCTGAGGATTTTCTCTCTCTTTTTCTATTGCAATTTTTATTTGGTTTTTTTCTAATTCTATTCCAGTGCACAATGCACCTTTGTTTGCAAACAATCTTGTCCAATAACCACTTCCACAACCAATTTCCAATAATTTTTTATTTTTTAAATCGCCAATATTCTTTAGGATGTAAGGTTTCCGAATAAATTCCTTACTATAATTTGGTGTCTTGAACATGGAGGATTGTTTTTTGGTCCACATTGTTTTCTTTTTTTCAAATCTTTTTTTTATAACCATTTTAAATTTATCTCACAAATCCCGTGCCTGAATTGTTCTTCTTCCATTAGCACTTGCACGCTCTATTGCTTTAATTAATATCTCTTCAGCTTTTTTTTCCAGTTCCATTTCAACTTCATCAGCAACACTTGAAATTGAATTTTCTTTATCAAGTTCTTTCACCACTTTTCTTATGTTTGATTTTATAATCAAAGCCATATTTTATAGAGAAAAATAAACTTTATAAAACTTCTTTGTTCATCTTTATTATGTATAAAGAAATTATCCTTGCAGTAATTCAGGGCATAACGGAATTTTTACCAATTTCATCTTCAGGGCACCTGGCTTTAATTTCCAATCTAATTTCAGAACCTAATTTGTTTTTTATGATTGCCATGCACTTAGCATCTCTTATTGCAATTTTAATTTACTTTAGAAAAGACATAGTAAAATTATCTCATCTAAAAGACAAAAAAAATTATCATTATTACAAAATAATCTTATTGGGAATAATTCCAGCTGTTGTTTTTGGATACTTTTTTTCGGATTTGATAAATAAAGCAATTAACAGCTATATTTTTATTGGAACAGGATTTTTAGTTTCAACTTTGTTTTTATTATCTTCAAAACTAAAAATTGGAAAGAAAAAGAACATAACATTGAAAGATTCAATAATAATCGGGTTTGCACAGGTTTTAACTTTATTTCCAGGAGTAAGCAGAAGCGGAACAACAACATCAACAGGAATGTTAAGAAAAGTCTCTCCAGAAGAAGCAGGAAGATTTTCATTTTTAATGTTTATACCTTTAATGATTGGTGCAGCGATTTTTGAATTTCAGAATTTTTATATTAATTCAGCTTTAATAGTTTCATTTATTGTTTGTTTTGGAGTTTCAATGCTTTCATTATCTTTGTTTTTCAAAATCCTGAAAAAAGGATATTTTTGGATATTTGGAATATGGACTTTGATTATGGGGTTGGTTAGTTTAAGTTTTGGAATTGGTGTTTTTTAGAAAGATATATAAACTTAAGTTTATTAATATAAACTATTATGGATACATGTAAATTAAAATGGACTGCTCTTGAAAGAGAAATATTTGAGCTTTTATGTATTAAATTAGGTGAAGAACTTAGTCAAAGAGAAATTGCAAAAATCTTAAATGTTTCTCCTACTGCTGTTGCAAACTCCCTTTTAAAATTAATAAAAGAGGATTTTATCTTAATAAGGAAAATGAAGAACATAAATCTTGTTTCACTTAATAGAGAAAATGATTTATCAATAAAATTAAAGAGAGTTGAAAATCTCAAAAATATTTATTTATCTGGAATACTAAATTTTTTAGAGAAGGAGTTTGCAGGAGCAATAATAATTTTATTTGGCAGTTATTCCCAGGGGGAGGATACAAACACTTCCGACATTGATATAGCAATAATAGGGAGAAAAGATAAATTAATAAAAATAAAGAAGTATGAGGAAATTCTAAATAGGAGAATAAATTTGAATTTTTATGATTCATTTAATGACATAAATAAAAATCTTAAGGAAAATATTTTTAATGGAATAAATCTTATTGGAGGAATTGAATTATGAGACCTGCTAAAAAATTTGAAGAATTCATAAGAACGGGTATTGTCAAGAAACAATCTCCTGATAAAAGCAGGGCTCAATTTTTGATTGAAGAAGCAAAGCAGAACTATTCTTATCTTTTGGAACTTACAAGAAAGATAGGTATTCAAGATAAGAATGCAAATAACTTTGTAAAGGATTGTTATGATATTTTAATGGAATTAATTCGTTCAGAAATGCTTTTAAGAGGGTTCAATTCTTCTGGCTATGGTGCACATGAAGCAGAAATTTCTTACATGAGAAAATTAAAATTTACAGAAAATGAAATTCAATTTGCAGACCAGATAAGATATTTTAGAAATGGAATGCTTTATTATGGAACAATAATAGATAAAGAATATGCTGAAAAAGTAATTCAATTTACAAAAAAAGTTTATGAGAAATTGGCTAATTAAATTTTATTTATTTTATTTATAATCCTTCTAAAATTTTAATAACTTTTTCTTTTCCAATAAGCAAAATAAATTCAGCTAATCTTGGACCTTTTTCTTTTCCAATAATTGCTAAATAAGCTGCTCTAAAAAATTCTGTATTTTTTAAATCAAATTTTTGACAAATAGCATAGAATTCATTAAATAATTCTTCTGCAGTAAAATGCTTTGTTTTCAAGCTTTCTCTTAATTCAATCAAACTTTTTTTATCTTTTCCTGCAAATTTAAATTTTAATTTTTTTTGAATTTCAAATTTCATATCTTCATCAGCATAATTTTCAATCCAATGTTTAACTTTCTCAGCTCTTTTTTTATCTTCTTTATTTAGCCCGCTTAATTTTCCCAATTGAACCAGTGTAATCAAATGCCTGAAACTTGTTTTTTCTAGTTTTTTATTTGGAATATTTATTTTTGAAAGTTCATAAATTCTTTTTTGCTGGTTATTCAGTTTATTTTCAAAATAATCTCTTTCTAATTTATCAAATTCATCATAAATTTTAATTACATCATTGTCAAAACTAATCTGGAAACCGGTTTTAGGTTTTGTTCCAACAAACAAATATCTTATAATTTCTGGTTCATAAATTTTTTCAACATCATTTAATGTTAAGGCATTTCCTGTTGAGCTTGAAAACATTCCTCCTCCTTTTATATTTACCCAATCATAAAAATGATAAATTGGGGGCTCAAAATCAAATATCTTTTTGGAGATTTCTTTAGCAGTTGTAAAAGATCCCCCTTCAACACTATGGTCAATTCCGCCAGGTTCAAAATCAACTCCTTCATATTTCCATCTCATTGGCCAATCAACCCTCCATCTAACACTTATAATTCCTTTTTTTCTTATATCAATTTTATTTTTAAATCCACATTTGCATTCATATTCAATTTCATATTCTTTTTGAAAGAGAATTTTTGTGGAATCTTTTTTGCACTTTTCACAATAAACTGCCAAAGGATACCAGTCTTTTGCAAGAGATTCTTTTCTGTATTTATTCAGTATTTGCATTATTTCTTTTCTTTTGTCCAAAGCCTTTTTTAGTAATCTTGCATAAGCACATTTCTTATTCATTAAACTTTGCCTTATGAATTTTGGTTTTATCCAGACTTTTTTTAATGAATCCTCAAATTCCTTTTCAAAATATTCTGCATAACTCATACTTTTGTTAAACAGAGAAGGAAAATCGCTTATAGGTAGTCCAATATATTTTTCAAATTCTTCTTTATGCGGAAAATTTGCCGGAACTTTTCTAAACCTGTCAAAATCATCCCATGAGTAAATAAACTTGACTTTCTTTCCTTTTTTTTCAAGAGCCTTTACAACTAAATCAGTAGTTATTACTTCCCTAAAATTCCCAATATGCACATGTCCAGAAGGAGTTATTCCAGATGCACAAACATATTCTTTTTTATTTCCTTTCTGCTTTATTATATTTTCAGCAACCTGGTCTGCCCAAAAAAACTTTTCTGTCATATTAGAAAGATATTTTTTTTATTTATAATTCTTTTTAATTCAATATCTCATTAGGAATTCTTCTCTTATGAAAAACTCCTCTTTCCCACTCAATTTCTCTTTTATTTAGGCCTTTAAAAGCACGGATTTTTTCAAGAACTTCAAGAACTTTTGCTAATTTTTCTTCATTTCCTTCTACAAAAAACCCATCAGTCTCTTCATTTAATTTTTCTTTTAATTTTTCACAGGATTCATTATTATTTTTATTATGTTTCATTCTCTAAACCTCCTTTTATTGAATTTTCTTGGTCCAACTTCCTTATCAAGTTCTTCATTCAGAATTTCATCAACAATCTGCTGAAATTTATCCCAACGGGAAACATGAGCATACTTTATTTTTTTGAAATTTTCCTGCAATTCCTGAACTTTTAAGAAATATTTTAATAGAGTGGGGTTTTTAACACGGTATTTTCCAAGAAGCTGATTAACAATTAATTCAGAATCTAAAACACAGGTTAATTCATCTTTTGTGAATTTTTGTGCAAGTTCCAGTGCTTTAATTAATGCTTCATATTCTGCAATATTATTTGTTACACTTTTTCCAATGAATTTTCCATATTTCATTAAAATGTCCCCTTCTTTTCTTATTATCACTCCGATTGCACCGGGTCCTGGATTTCCTCTTGCTCCCCCATCTGAATTAGTGTAAATCATTGAGAAATTAACCTGTTTGAATATAAAAACATTTATTATTAGCACGAAGTAGTTATATCCTCTAATATATATTTTCTATTATATATTTTATAATATATACTTTGGACTATATATGTAACACTTTAAACCCCTTAAAATCCTGAAACTTCTCTGGTTTTTCCTCAATATTTCTTATTATTGAATGTTTTGGACCTTTTTTGCATAATTCTATAACTTTATTAACATCTTCTGAATTTCCTTCAAGAAAAATTTCAATTCTTCCATCTTCAAGATTTCTTACAAAGCCCTTTACATTGTGTCTTTCAGCATTTTCTTTAATAAAAGCTCTGAAAAAAACTCCCTGAACAGTTCCTGTGATGTATAATCTTACGGATTTTTTCATATTATATATAAAAGTTAATTTACTTATTAAATATTCCTGTAATTTAATAAAAGTATTTAAGCAAATTTATAATTAATAGTAAATGAAAGAAGAAAAAATAAGAAGAAAAAATTTTCGGATTTTTACATTATCAAATTCTTTAATGGCTTTAGCAGTTGGATTATTTGGACCTTTTTATTATATTTTTATAAATGATTTTGGAGGTTCCATTGAAAATTTTGGAATTGCAGCAGGACTTTTAGTTTTGTCTGGAGCTTTGTTTTCACTTTTTTCAGGAAGAATCTCAGATAAAATTGGAAGAAAACCTTTTTTAATAATTGGAGGGTTTGCCTCAGCAATAATTGTTTTTTCTTATACTTTAATTAATTCTCTTTGGCAGTTATATATTTTGCAAATCTTCTCAGGAATAATTACTGCCGGGTTTGAAACTGCAGAAGGCTCTTATTTAGGTGATATTACAGACAAAAATAAAAGAGGAGAAGAAATGGGGAAGTACGACGCAATGATTGGGATTTTTGAAGCACTAGCAATTTTTGCAGGAGGTTTTTTAGCAGGAAGGTTTGGTTTTGAAATTGTGTTTTACATAGTTTCAATAATCGCTTTAATTTCTACTGTAGTTATGTTAAAGTTGAGGGAATAATTTAAATATC
>CAZWUT010000033.1:0-6451 GCA_964636765.1 Candidatus Woesearchaeota archaeon
CAACATCTCCATCACCATAATTTGTAGGTGTTCCATCATTACTGTATCTTGTTGAATCATAACGTGTTCCAGTACCTCCTTCAGATAAATGCCAAACACCTACATAATTATCATCCCAAACATTTTCAATATTTTCTCCACTGCCCACATCTGAATTTTGATAATACATGCAAATTGAATTTGCTCCATTTGTAAATGAAGGAATTCTTATCCAAATATCTGCATAATTTGAATTATAACTTTCTAATTCATAATCTAATTCAACTCCTCCTGGAGATGAACAACTTCCATTAACAAATCTTATATCATCTAAATCAGACTGCATTTCAGATTCTACTGAGAGATTTAAATAAACTGGGAAATTTATTAGAGTTGAAGAACCTTCATTAGAAATATTTATTGGTTTTCTAAGAGTCCATGCAGAATTCCACCAATTAGGAGGGTCTAATGTTGCATTTACATCTCCACACTCTCCATTTAAACAATTTATTCTTGCATCAAAATCAAAAAACATATCTTTCATCACATAAAAGTTAGTAGTTGGGTTAACTAAATCTATTGAAAATGTTCCCCATGGAACTTCCCAAATTGTAGTATTTGAACCTTGTAAATTCTCATCATCATAACAAGTTGCCCTTAAACTAAAATCTCCTGAATCATTTATTGTAACATCTGCATTATCATAAATCCACCACTCTCCTGAATTAGTAGTTGTTATTCCATAAAAATAATTAGAACCATCTGGAATATTTGTTAAATTTAAAGTTGCATTTTTCACACCAAGTTCTGCATCAGTACATTTTACTCTTACTCTTGTAACTGTATCTCCGAATCCTATTTCTGAACAATTTTCCCAAACACTATTATTTTCACAATTAATCTCACGGGCTTTAGGGGGATTATTTGAAACACTTACATTTAAAGTTCTTATCTCTGAAATTCCAACTTTACTTGCAGCATCAGTACAATTTACTCCCCAAGAATAAAAGTTGTTGGGTAAGTTTGTATCAATTGTTAATGTTGTGTCTTTTGTCACATAAGATAATGTTCCATTAATAGTATTGTTTATAATTAAAGTGCAACTAATTATACTGGAAATATCTGAAACATTAAATTGAAAAGATAAATCATTTGAAGTAGTATTTGTTGAAGCATCAGGGGGATAGATTAAACTCACAACAGGGTCTGAAGTATCATAATAGAATGTTCTTATTTCACTCCAAGAAGAATTTCCATTTACATCTGCTGCTAAAACTCTCCAGTAATATTTTCCTTCTGATGAAATCCCTGTTGGGGTTACTCCTGTTGGTTCAGCTGTTTCAGTTATCTGGCTGCTTTCATAAACTAAACTTGAAAAATTATAAAAATTGCTTACTTCCATATAGTATGTTATTGTATCTCCACCTTCATCTGTTGAATTGCTCCAATTAAATTCTCCGATTGTTCCAAAAGAACTTCCATTAATTGGAAATTCTAATTCAGGAACTGAAGGGGGAACATTTCCTATTGTTATATTTATTATTGAAGAAGTTCCATTGATTGAAGAATCATTTATACTTTCTGCACTAACAAAAAAATCCCAAGAACTCCACAAAGTTCCAGTTGCATTTACAGTCCAAGTGATATCACAAGATTTGCCAGATTTCATATCTGAAAGACAACTTGAATTTAAATAATCTCTCGGGTTTTGAGAGATTGTATAAAAAGGATTTCCGGAATTCATTGGAATAACTGTTTTAATATAAGAATAATCAACTCCTAAAGAAATAGCGTCTATTGCTAACCAAGCATCATTATCCCATCCATCAGCAGTAATATATTCAACACCTATAAAAATTTCTCCATTTGAATTTACAAAATCTGATATAAAAGATGTTGAGAAAATATCGTCTGTTTCAGTTTCTCCACCAGAAGTATCTAAATCTCCTATGTCTACCCAAGAACTTGAAGTGAAATTATAAAAATAAATATCTTGAGTTCCACTTGCGGTTTTTTCAGGAGCATCTGCTCCCCCATCACAATTTATTGCAGCATAAGTATCAGCACCAGAATAACAATAAGTTAAAGAGATGTTCAAGAAATCTATATTTTCAACATTTACATTTAAATCACTTATATCAAATGTAAAATTAAAAAAAGAGTTTACATTATCATATGCATATGCTGTATTTTCTCCTATTGCAATATAGTCTCCGTCATCTGTTTGTGCATCGGTATAATCTCCTCCTTCTTCATCATTTCCGTCATTATCTATTATTGCTGCTGCATCCAGTGTTTGGCTTGAAGTCGGATCTAAAATTGCGTTAACAAAACCACATTCCCCTCCTGAACATTTAACCCTTGCTGTATAATCAAAAAATTCATTTGGGTTTACATTTTTATCATTGTTTGGATTTATATTTGTAACAGTAAGAGTACCCCAAGGAACTGTCCAGCTTTCAGTATCAGATTCAATTATTGAGGCATCATCCTGACAGGTAACTTGTAAATCAAACCTTCCTGAATCATTTATTGTTAAATCAACATTATCATAAATCCAGTAATCTCCTGATATAGATGTGGCATTGCTATCAAAAAAATTATATGAATCAGGAACATTTGTTAAAGAAAAATTTGCTCTTATAAAATTTCCTTCAAATGATGTGCAGTTTGCCCTAACTCTTGTAATTGTTTCACCAAAACCTACCTCAGAACAGTCTTTCCAGCTTCCTGATTCCTCACACTCAATAGAATTAATCAAAACATTTCCAAAACTTGAAAAATCTGTAATTGTTAAATTTATATGCATAGATTGGTTATTAAAAACATAATTAGAATAATTTATTGATTCATATTCAACAAAAAACTCCCAAGTTGAATTCATGGCCCCAGTAGCGTTTACCTTCCAAAGAGTTTCGCAGGTGTCTCCTGCTTTCATGTCTGCTAAACAAGAATTATTTAAATAGTCCATTGGATTTTGAGAAATTGTATAAAAAGGATTTCCAGAATTCATTGGAACTGTTCCTCCTTTTGCACTAAAAAAAGGTTTATCATAAGTTATGCTTATGCTATCCACCCAGTAGTTTTCACCTGCTTCAGGATCTGAAAAGAACCTTATTGCAAACCCATCATGAAAATACTGAGAGTCTGTTGTTGAGATAACATAAGGATTCCAAAAATTTTCTGAATCTGATAAAGTTCCTGCATCAATATTTCCCATGTTATCCCAATTTCCTGAGCTGTCGTTGAAATAAAGAATTGCGTCTCCAGAATCACACCCATCATCTCTATAATTGAAAGAAAGATTTATCCAATAAGCATTAGTTGTATTCATATAAATGTCTGTATTCATATCACAATTTGCATTCTCGACGCATTTTCCACTGTAAACCCCAATGGACTGATCAGAGGCAATTGTCCAAGCAGTATTTGTCCAGTTATCAAAAGTCTGGTGCTCCCAATCCTCATAAAGTAGATTAACTATTGGGTCAAGAGTTGCATTTACAAAACCACACTCTCCTATTAAACAAGTTACTTGGGACCTAAAATTAAAAAAAGCATTTTGAGAAACATTCTCATTTTTAGAAGGAGAAATTAGAGTTGAATTCAAAATACCCCATGGAACAGACCAACTTGAAGTTTCTGTAATTTTTGTAAAATCTTGGTCATAACAAGAAGCATCTAAATAAAAATCTCCAGAATCTTCTATTATTAAATCAGGATTATCATAAATCCACCAATCAGTTGAATTTGAAGTTGCATTTCCAAATAAAATAGATTTTGCATCTGGAAGATTTGTTAAATTAAAAGTAGCGTTTTGTATTGTTCCGTCTGGATTTGTACAATTTGCCCTAACTCTTGTAATAATTTCATTAAAATCTATATTTGAACAAGCTTTCCAAGAACCTCCTTGTTCACATTGTATTTCATTTACTGCTGCAAAAGTTTGTGTTTCTTCTCCACTAATTGTATAAAAAGATAATGTATCATTCTGGTTTTTATGTGAAACACTTATCCAATCTGCACTTCTTGTAATGTTTGAAATTCTTATTTCATCTAAAATACCATCAAAATATCTTTCATTAGCACTTGGAGCTCCAATTCTAAGATTTACCTCCCAGTTTGTTCTTCCTGTCTGAGTACCAGTATCTGTTCCCACAGAAACCCCATCAAAATATAATGTTCCTGAAGGAGAAGTAGCAGCATCATTTATAACACAAGCAGCATAGTGGAAATTATCAGTATCTGTAAAAGGAGTGTCTACTTCCATATAATCCTCATTTTCATCATCTCCATAGAAGCAATTAAAACTATTTCCTCCATCAATAGATATATGGGTTTCATGATTTCCTGACTGATAACCCCAACCATTTTCATTAGTATGCCCTTCCCAAATAATTAAACGTCTCTGATTTACTACATCTGTCTTAAACCATGCTTCTAAAGTAAAATTTGCAGAAGTTTGAATTTCATTACTTGTTGTCTGAATATAATCTCCTCCTGTTGCATCTCCATCAAGATTGTCTGCACCATCTATTTTTCCATTATAAATTGCTTCAACATCTCCATCTCCATAATTTACAGGTGTCCCATCATTACTGTATCTTGTTGAGTCATATCTTGTAGATGTTCCGCCTTCTGACAAATGGTAAACACCTACATAATTATTATCCCAAACATTTTCAACATCCTGTTGATCTAAAGCAGAAGAATAATTATAATACATATAAAGAATTGTATTTGAGGAACTTGACAAAATCGGAACTTTTACCCAGACAACTAAATGAGCATAAGTTGAATCATAAGTTTGATTAAAAAGTTCAATTTCATGAGAAAGTTTTGTGGTTCCATCTGAACCTGTAAAAAGAATATCATATCCATCACTTCTTGCATTTGTTCTTAAATCTAAATCATACAATTCTATTAAAACAGGAAAATTTGTTAAATCAGAAGGGATATTTTCATAAGGAATGGTAATTTTTTTCCTATTTCCCCAACTCGAATTATACCAGGGGTCAACAACGTAATCAAATTCAACATCTCCTCCAATAATTTTCAAATCAAAAGTATCTTGGGATTTTTTTAGATTATTTAATAAAATTTTATAATCTCTTTCTTGAGAAATCACTCCAAAATCTGCAATTTTTTTATCTGAATCCTTTTCATAAACTTCTATTCTTGCACCATTATTGCTTCTTGCATAAATAGTTATATCATTTTTATTAGTAAGTGATTTTTCAAATCTAACTCTTAAATAATTCTCTTCTGGAATTGTTTTCCAGACATTATCTTTTTCTCGAACATAACTATAAACATCTTCTAAGAAGTCCCTGTCTTCATTAAGGTGTTCTGCATTTATTATAATAATTATTTCAAAAGTTTGTTCAGACAAATGAGGAACTATCCATTCAACATAATCAATAAATCCATTATTGTTTGTGTCAAAAACCTCAAAATCAAGATATTTATCCTCTTCCTGCCAATAAACTTTTATCTGGTTTTTCTGTTCAAGAGTCAAAAATTCATTTACATTTGTATAAGACAAAACATTTTCATAATGAAGACCTTTTTCTGAAGAAACCACTACTTCTTTTTTCAGGCTGTTTATTTCTTTTTCTTTTTTTTCAGGAGCTGCAGTATAATATTCAATAGAAATATTTCCGGTTGCACTATTAATCATAAGGGATTTATTTTCTTTTCCAAGAATTGAATCAATTATGGATTCTTTGACTTCAAAAGAAACTTCTTCATTGTTTTCAGATTTTATTGAAATATCTTCAGCACTTTTTGGAATTTCTAATTCCATTGTTTCAGATTTTTCTAGAGAGAAATTTTTTTGATTTTTTACTGGTTTTCCGATTTCAATAATTCTTTTTTCAATAAATTTATTTTCAGAAGAAATTTCTTTTTCAGAAAATATTTCTCCTTTAAGTTCCATTTCTTTATCCTTTGAAGGGTTATTTTCAATAACTTCAAATTCCAGCACCCCAATTCCAGAAGAAGATTTTATTTCAAAAACATATTTTCCAATTTCCAGAGGGGTGAATGCAAAAGTTGTTTTGTCAATTTTATGTATTTGTGTTTCAGAAGGGGTTGTTATTCTTATTGTTTTTCCGCCCTCTTCAAGATGAATTTTAACTGTTTCTCCTAATTTATATTTTTCTTTGACTGATGCTGAATTAACTAAAGATAATGAAATTATTAAAAAAACCAATAAAATCATAAAAAAAACTGCACTAAATTTTAGTATCCCCTTTTTGTTCATTTTTTTGCCTGCCAAAGATTTATTCTTCCTACTCTAAATCCTAAAATCTTTCCTGAAATCTGAAGCTGCAAACATCTTGTCTGAACAGAATGCCAGGGCTTATTTAGTTCTGAAGCTATTTCCTGTGTTGCTTTTGGAACTTCGTTTTTAGAAAGAACCTGTAAAATTTTCTTTTTGAATTCATCCTCTTTTTTGCGATTGGTCGTA
>CAZWUT010000034.1:0-6380 GCA_964636765.1 Candidatus Woesearchaeota archaeon
TATATTTCTCACCAGATGATAATCTATCAAGTAAATTTAAAATGTTTTTTCCAAGTTTATATATTTCTTTTTCTTCCTCACTGCCTTCCTGCTTAATCCTCTTCCTTAAATTTCTCATAGATTCCAATTTATCCATTCTTTTTTTTTGAGCAACCTTCTTTATATTTTTTATTGTATTGGAAAGTCTATTCTTAAAAACATATATAAATCAATTTAACTAATTATAACTGAAAAGAGGTTTTGTAAAAATGGAAATTTGTACTCTTGGAGGTTATGAAGAAGTCGGAAAAAATATGACTGCAGTAAAAGTCGGAGATGATGTAATAATCTGCGATGCAGGAATTTATCTTCCCCCTTTAATAGAACTTCAGGAACAGGAAGCAAGACAGCAACAGTATTCTGAAAGTATGCTCAGGAGAATTGAAGCAATTCCTGATGATTCAAAACTGGATGAATTGGGATGGACTAAAAAAGTAAGGGCAATAATTATTGGTCATGCACACCTGGACCATGTTGGAGGTTTGCCTTATTTAGCACACAGATATCCTCAGGCAGAAATTATTGCAACTCCTTTTACAATGGCTGTTTTTGATTCAATTTTAAGAGATGAAAAAATCAATGTAAAAAATAAAAGAAGAAAAATAAAGCAAAATTCAGTTCATATGATTAAAGGGGCAAAAAAAGATTTAAAACTTGAATTTGTCCATACAACCCATTCA
The DNA here is from genome assembly GCA_964636765.1 of Candidatus Woesearchaeota archaeon. Lineage (GTDB taxonomy): Archaea > Nanobdellota > Nanobdellia > Pacearchaeales > GW2011-AR1 > MWBV01. The sequence goes on from CAZWUT010000034.1 coordinate 720, forward strand.
ACAATTCAGTGTGTTTTTATTGCATGGCATACTGATGAAGGGATTTTCTTTTATGCACTTGATTTTAAATTTGATAAGCATCCCACTTTAGGAAACCCCCCTAATTACAAAAGACTGATTGAACTTGGAAAAAAAGGAGTTAAAGCATTAATTGTTGACTCTCTTTATTCAGATACTGACAGAAGAACTGCAAGCGAGAGAATTGCAAGGCATCTTCTTGAAGATGCAATGTCCACTGCAACAGACAGAAAATCTGCTTTGTTTATTACAACATTTTCATCCCATATTGCAAGATTAAAAAGCATAGTTGAATTTGGAAAGAGAACAAACAGGGAAATTGTTTTTATTGGAAGAAGTCTTAATAAATATGTTAATGCAGCAATGGAGGCAAATGAATGTCCTTTTATAAATAAAATAAAACTTATAAAATACCGTCGCCAAATAAATTCTTTTTTAAAAAGAGTTGACAAAGAAAGAGGAAGATATTTGGTGGTTTGCACAGGGCATCAGGGTGAACCAGGCTCAATCCTTGACAGAATTGTTTCAGGAGAGACCCCATTTAAATTTAAAAATGGTGATAATCTGATTTTTTCATCTTCAATAATTCCTGTTGCAGTAAATATAAGTGCAAGGGAAAAACTGGATAGAAAATTAAGAAAAGTAGGAGTCAGAATTCAGACAGATGTTCATGTTTCAGGTCATGGAGGCAGGGAAGATTTAAGAGATTTAGTTGAAATGTTAAAACCAAACCATATAATTCCTGCACATGGTTCTTTGCAGCAGGAAGCTCCTATGATTGATTTGTCAGAGGAAATGGGATACAAATTTAATGAGACTGCACATTTATCTTCAAACGGAAAAGTTATAAAACTGTAAAATGGTTAATGATGAAATTCTTGGTGGAATAGAAGCAGCAATTTTAAGAGGGCAATCTTTGCATCAGGCAATGCTGAGTTTTTATAATGCAGGATACAGCAAACATGAAATTGAAGAGGCTGCAAAGCAAATTCAAAGAACATTTTCTTTTCCAGGAAAAAATCCAAATCTTAATAATCCAAAAATAGGGGGTTCAAGGGAAAATTACAAAAAAAGCCTGGACTTAAAACAGGGGGTTTCAGCGAATGCTCCTAAAAAAAATGAATTGCAGGTTATATCAACAAGACAAACAGGCAACATTCCTAATAAAAAACCTTCAAAGAAAATTATGCGAACAGCAAAATCAGGAAAAACAAATCAAATTGTTTCCAGTTATGGAAATAATACAACTGATTCAATAAATGCTTTAAAAGAAGCGATAGAAAAATTAGGCAAATTAAAATTCCTCCCTGGAAAAGGTTCTTCAGGAATTGGTCCTGCACCAAAAGCCCCGATAATTGTTCAAAAAGTTTCCGGATACGGATCACAGGGCCCAAAGCCCATAAGCAAAGCAATAACTTTTTTGCTGATCTTCATTTTGGTTTTATTGCTGGGTTTGCTTGCTGTTGTGTTTTTCTTTAAGGATGAATTAGTGGAACTTTTTAATAATCTTAGTATAGTCTAAAATGAGTTCAATTTATCAGCCGTCTGAAGATTCTTATCTTTTATCTAAAATTATAAATGAAAAATTTCCTGAATTAATAAAACAAAATCCCAATCTTAAATTTCTTGAAATTGGAGCTGGTTCAGGAGTTCATCTTGTGCATGTTTTGAAATTGGGAATAAAAAAACAGAATCTTTTTTCATCTGATATAAACATAGATGCAGTTAAGCAATGCAAAAAACTTGGATTTAAATGTTTTCATTCAGATTTATTTGAAAAAATATCAAAACAAAAGTTCAATGTAATTATTTTTAATCCTCCTTACCTGCCTGAAGATTCTCTTGAGCCAAATGATTCAAAAATAATTACAACAGGCGGGAAAAAAGGAAATGAATTAATTATAAGGTTTCTTAAACAGGCAAAAAATTATCTTGAAAAAAAAGGAAAAATTTTTCTTATTACAAGTTCACTCTCTGAAAATATAAATTTTAAAAAATTGGGATATTCTTCAAAAAAAGTTGGAAAAACAAAATTATTTTTTGAGGAATTGATTATTTGGGAGATTAATATTTAATTTTTCCAACCATTTCTATTCCAACATACCACCCGTTTTTTAGATTTACTGAAGCGTTTTTTGCAATGCTTTTGATGGACTTAATAAAAGTGAAGTTCCAAGAATTATAGAGCCAAGGATTTTTATTGGATTTAGGATTTTTGTTAAAGATTTCATGAAATATCGTGTTTATTTGAATTTATTAAGATTTTTACTATTTTGTATATACTTTATATTCAGGCAAAATCCTATGAATTATTGTATTGCAACAATTCTTAAATACTGGAAGAAAATTCTTATTCTGTGATATAAAATGGTGAAATTTGGTCATTTAGCAGATGTTCATTTAGGAGGCTGGAAACAACAGCCAATGCAGGATTTGAATTTTGAATCTTTTAGAAAAGCAATAGATATTTGCATAAATTCAAAATTGGATTTTATTTTATTTGCAGGAGATTTATTTGATTCTGCTTATCCTCCTATTGATGTTCTGAAAGAAACATTTGGAGAATTTAAAAGATTAAAAGAGGCAAAAATACCTGTTTTTATAATTGCAGGTTCGCATGATTATTCTGTTTCAGGAAAAACTTTTTTAGATGTTTTGGAAAAAGCAGGATTTTGCAAAAATGTTGTTGATGCAGAGGAAAAAGATGATTCAATTATTTTAAATCCCACTTTGTTTGGTAATATTGCAATTTATGGGTATCCTGGAAAAAAATCAGGTCTTGAAGTACCTGAACTTAGAAAAATTAAACTAAATGATGCTCCTGGAATGTTTAAGATTTTTATGCTTCATACAACAATTGACAGGGTTGTTGGAAATCTCCCAATAGATTCGCTTAAAACTTCTGAGATTCCAAAAGCAGATTATTATGCTCTCGGGCACATACATGTTTTGTATGATGAAAAAGGATTTGTTTATCCCGGTCCTTTGTTTCCGAATAATTTTAAAGAATTGGAGGATTTGCCCCAGGGAAATTTTGTCATTGTTGATACAGAAGCAACCCAGCAAATTGAAAGAATTAAAATTCCCACAAAATTAACTGAAAAAATTCTTGTTGAGATTAGTGACGGACTAACAGCAACAGAGGAAATAATTTCTGAATTGGATAAAAGGGAAATAAAAGATAAGGTTGTTTTATTAAGGGTTAAAGGTGAACTTCAAAGAGGAAAAATATCTGATGTAAAATTCCAGAAAATTGAGGATTTTGCAAAAACAAAAGAAGTTTATTTTTTATTAAGAAATACTCATGATTTGAAAACAAAGGAATTTGACCTTGAAATAGGGATTTCAGAAAAAAATTCTGAAAATATTGAAGGAGAAACAATTAATATTTATGCGGAGCAAAATCCTTCAGACTTAAACAGTTTAATTGAGCCTTTAATGTCTGCCTTGTCAACTGAAAAACAGGAAGACGAAAAAACAGAAATTTTTACAAACAGGTTATTGTCAGAGGCAAAAAAAGTTTTGGGGTTTTGAAATGATAATTAAAAAAATAAAGCTAAACAATATAAGAAGTTATAAAGAGCATGAAGTGGAATTTCCTGAAGGTTCAATCCTGCTTTCAGGGGATATTGGTTCCGGAAAAACATCTATTTTACTTGGAATAGAATTTGCATTATTTGGTTTGCAACCCGGGCAAAGAGGAAATTCAATTTTAAGAAACGGAGAAGATGCAGGAGGAGTTTCAATTGAATTTCAGATTGATGATAAAGAAGTTTTAATTGAAAGAACACTAAAAAGAGGAAAAACAGTTTCTCAGGATTATGCGGCAATAACAATTAACGGAGAAAAAAGAGAACTTGCAGTAACTGAATTAAAAAATAAAGTCCTTGAACTTCTTAATTATCCAAAAGAATTCTCAAAAAAGCAGAATATTCTTTACAAGTTTACAGTTTATACTCCCCAGGAAGAAATGAAACAGATTATTTTGCAGGATTCTGAGACAAGAATGAACACTTTGAGGCATGTTTTTGGAATAGATAAATACAAAAGAATTCTTGAAAATGTTTCAATAATTATTTCAAAAATTCGTGAAGAAAAAAGATATAAAGATGCTTTAACGTCTACACTTGAACAGGATAAAGCGGGAATTGTATTAAAAGAAAATGAACTTGAAGAAAAAAATCTGAATTTATCTTCGATTGAAAAAGAATTTTTTATTAAATCTGAAAACAGGAAAAAAGCTGAGGAGGAGAAAAATCAAATTCAAAAAAGAATAGATGAAAAGAATTCTTTGCAGCAGGAAATTGAAAAATCAAAAATAACTATTTCAACAAAAAATGATTCTATCTCCAGCAATATAAAACTAATAGACCAGTTAAAAGTGCAGATTAATGAATTAAAAAAAACAGAATTTGATGAGTCAAAAATCTCTGAACTGGAAAAGGAGATCTTGATTTTAAAAAACCAAAAATATGAACTTAATGAAAAAAATCTTGAAATTTCCAGCCAAATAAATTCTTATTCATTAAGAAATCAGGAAAATGAAAAAATCAAGGAAAAACTAAAACACCTTGAAGTTTGTCCTACCTGTCTGCAGGATGTTGAGCCTGTTTACAAAAGCAATGTTGTGAATAAAATGGATTCAGATACTTCTGAAAATATAAACAAAATAAAAGAATTAACTTTTGAAAAACAAAAAGTTTCTCAAAATTTGAACAAAGTCGATTATGAAATTTCCTCAAAAGAAAAAGAAATGCAGGAATTAAAGATTCTTAAAGTGAGAGTTCAGGGAATAAAAGAAAAGCAAAACCATGTAGACACTCTGGAAAAATCAAATTCATCCCTTGTTAAAGATAATGAAATGCTTAAAAATCATCTTGAAATTTTAAAGAATTCAATTTTTGAATTAAATAAATTTGACAATCTTTTCGAAAAGAAAAAACAATTACTTAAAAATGCATTGTATGAAGAAAAACTTGCAGAAATAAAAGTGGCAGAATTGAAAAGAGAAATCCAAGTTTTTTCACAAAATATTCAGGAATTAAAAGAAAGAGTTGAAAAAACAGAAATCCTAAAAAAAGAGTTGAATTATCTTTCAGATATTGAGGATTGGTTAACCAGAAAATTTGTATATTTGATTTCAATTATTGAAAAAAATGTTTTAATCAAATTAAAATCAGAATTTTCATCTTTATTTTCTGAATGGTTTTCAATGCTTGTTTCAGATTCATTTAATGTGAGGCTTGATGACAGTTTCACTCCAATAGTTGAACAGCAGGATTATGAAATTGATTATGCTTATCTTTCAGGAGGGGAAAGGACAGCAATAGCTTTGGCATATAGGCTTGCATTAAATCAGGTTATAAATTCTTTATTAAGCAAAATAAAAACAAAAGACCTTGTTATTCTTGATGAACCAACAGATGGATTTAGTGATATACAATTAGATAAAATGCGTGGAGTTTTGGAACAGTTAAATGTGGCCCAATTAATTATTGTTTCGCATGAGCAAAAGATTGAAGGTTTTGTTGAAAATGTAATGAGATTTAAGAAAGAAAAAGGAGTTTCAGGAATAGAAGAATAAATGCAACAAAACAATTAATTTTATAAATACTTTATATCTTTTAATTTTGTGAGGTGATA
>CAZWUT010000035.1:0-6371 GCA_964636765.1 Candidatus Woesearchaeota archaeon
GAATATCTCTTCAAATCAATTTTTCAATATCCTCTTTTCCCATGCCAACTTCTTTTGCTAAATATTCTCCGTATTCTTTCAGTGGAGTTATCCCATTTTTTAATTTGTATAAATATTCCATTTTATTTTTGTTGATTTTTGCATCAACATAATAATTTGTAGAACCAGGCATTTTTTTAGCAACATCAATTAGATGAGTTGTAAGATATGTCGGACATTCTTTTTTTTGAAATGCTTTTAAAATATCCAATGTTTTTTCAGTTGCTGTTTCCGGGGTTGTTCCCCTGCAAAGTTCATCTAAAAGTATTAAATCATATTTTTTTGATTTTTGTAAAATCTTTTTATTTTTCAATAATTCAGCTTTATATGACCCTTCTCCTTTTGCAAGGTTATCTAAATTTACAAAATTAGTATAAACCCCGTCAATCATTGAGATTTCACCTTCACTCGCAAAAATAGGAAACCCGTTTTGCGCAAATAATTGAGTTAATCCGATTGTTCTTAGCCAGGTAGTTTTTCCTCCGTTGTTTGGTCCTGTTAGAATATTTATTTTATTTTTTGAATCATAAACAAAATCATTGCCAACAGGGTTAACTTTTTCTGCTTCTTTTTCATAGTCTTTACTGGAAAGTGCATTGTATTCCTTATCAAACTCTATTGCAAAATTTGATGGAAATGTTTTTTGTAAAACAAGAAGAGGGTTCATCACATTCTTTAGAGAAGTTCTTCCTGCTTCTTTTGTAAGCAAAACAGGATAGCAAGTATCAAAATGTTTTTTTATTTCTTTATGTCTCGCAGTAAAATGCAAATAAAAAGAGAGGCTTTTGTTTAAATGACTCAATTCTTTTTCAGGAAAAAGCTCTTTTATTCCAAGAGTGCATATGTTTGCAAGAGTAGTGTGTTTTAAATTATGCATACTAAAGAATTCTTCATTAATTCCGTTAAAAGGAGGAGTTGTGTTTTTTACCTTAAAATAAGCATTTTCCCCCTCTTCTTTTTTTAATGTAACTGAAAATGAAACTCCTCTTTCTAAGTCCCCCATTATTTTTTGTGCAGCTTTATATTCAGGTCTTAATTTTTCTTCTTCTAAAAAAGAGACCATTCCTCTTAATCCCTTGGATGTTGTTTTTCCAATCTTTTTTACACTTTGGGGAATTTGTGTATAAAAATAAAGACAGCTCAAATAATCATTTAATGCATCAGAATCTTTTCTTTCCTCAATATTTAACCTCATTGACTGAACTTTGAAATTAAAATCAGTCATAAGGGAATTAACTTCTGTTAATTCTTTTTCTTTTTTTTCAATTTCCTTAAGCAATTCCTGACGGTATTTTGCAGTGGAGATATTTATTCTGTATGTAGTTAATAATTCATCTAAAACACCTCTGTCTGGAATTTCGAATTCTGTTAATACTCCATTAACCGGTCTAATCAGTAAATCATCCACAAATGAAAATTCATCTTCTTTTTTAAGTTCTTTTAAAGAACCAATCACTCCTCTTTCATAAGGATCAATTAAATTTACCTGAGAGATTTTTTTAACCATGGGAAAAATTACATACGTCTTTTTTTAAATATTATTGTGTTAAAATTCAAACCCAAATTTCTTCAAATCAATTTTTCAATATCCTCTTTTTTTAAGATTAAGAAATGTTTCTACATCTGTATGGATAAATTTTCCTTTATCATGTCTTTTCCAGGCTTCTTCTGTCTGTCTGGCAAATTCCAAATCTTCTTCAAGTTGCTCATCCATTTTTGAGGCTTTTTTTAGAACAAAATTGTCTTTTCCCTGAATTATTAATAACTTTTCACCTTCCTTTATCTTACTTCTCATATCAAAAGGAATAACAATCTGCCCTTTAGAGCTCATTTTTGTAATACCAATATTTACCATAGTAAGATTAATCTTACTGATTATTTAAATCTTTTGGTTTTACTTAAAGATTTAACTCTAATTGTTCTGGAAAACCCATTATTTTTTTACATACCCCATATTTAAGTAAAAAATTCTGAATTGGGAGATAATGCTTTTTTCTTTTTTCAAGAGAGATTTTGGCATGAATTGTGCTTGGGTGTAAATTAACTAAACAAGGAATATCATTATATTCTCTTTCTTTTCCAACCATCTCCTTAAAAACGCTTTTACTTGATTTATATGGAAAAAGATTTTCATAAGGTTTTGGTCCAAATAATAAAATAACTTTTGGAGAAATTTCTTTAATTTGTTTTTCTAAAACACTTTTGCAATTTCTATATTCCTTTACACCTGGTTCTTTCTTATCCGGAAAGACACATTTAACAAAATTAGTTAGATAAACATCTTCAAAATCCAGTTCACATGATTTTAAAATAATGTTTAAACTTTTTCCAGTCCATGTAGAAAGCAAAATGTTTTTGTAATTTTTAACATTATTAACTCTTTCATCCGCATGATTTAAGATTAAAAATATTCTTTTATCTGAATATCTTTTTCCTTCAAGTCCATAATAAAAATCTTTTGCACCGGAACATAAAGAGCAGTTTTTCATAAAATTACAAAATATGCTTTTTTAAAAGAATTATTCTGTTTCAATATCTATTTCTTTTCAGGTTGCCCTTTATTAACCTTAACACCCAATTCCTCAAGTCTCTTTATATGTGCCTGCATAATCTGTTCTGTAACCTGTGCCATTTTGATTAATTCATTTCTTTCATTAATCAAAGTATTCAAAGCACCCTGATGAAATCCAATTTCCATTTCAGGAGACATCTGAGGCTGTTGAGGTTGATTTGCATTTGGCTGTGCATTCTGGGAAAGAGCATTCTCAAGATTTTCATTGTTTATTTTTTCTGCCATATTTTATCAAGAAGAATAATTCTTTTAAGTGTTTTGGTTATGTTTTTTCAAGGATACATATCTTTAAAAATTTGTTTATGAAAAAAATAATATGCTTTATGATTACATAGCTCCAACAAAGTTCAAAGGAAAAACTAAAAGTTATAATTTGGTGAATTTAAGTTGTGAAACAATGGATTTTCCACACTCTGCAAAGATAAAATCTGAAATTGTTCTTTACTTTGGGAATCCAGAGAAACTTGATGAAGATGATTATTGTATTAATCTATATAATCTTAATAGTATGAATAGTGGTTCTGCATTCTCTGTACTTTTTGTTTTAAAAAGACTTGCAAGAAACATAAAGAAGAAGGAAACTATTATAGTGGATCCTAATGGGCTTACAAAAAAATATCAATCAGATCTTGAACCCTATTTTAAGATTGTTTCAGATATAAATGAACTTTAATTAAAAAAATTCTTTTAAGTGTTTTGGTTACTTATTTTGCATTTTATTATACAGGGTTTTTCCATTTCCGTTTTTTGTTTGAGGGTTTTTATCTTTTATTGAATTCTTCCTCATATTTTTTTCATAAATTTCTTTGCCTTTTTCAATAAAGTATGTAAGGTATTCCTGACCATAACCTTTTATTATATTTCCAAAAATTTCATGAATTTTTTCCATCTTAAAAAAAGGATTCTTTAATTTTTTAAAAAGTTTATTCTTTTTATAATAAAAGTTTAGAAACAAACTTTTATTAATCCTGTTTTCTGGAATATAATATGAAAAAGGTGATTGCTGAAATAATACACAATGTCCTGAAAGAAAAAAACATAAAATTGTCACAGCAGGAAATTGAATCTTTAATTGAAATCCCTCCGTCAACAGAAATGGGGGATTATGCATTTCCCTGTTTTTCTTTGGCTAATTCTTTAAAAATGCCTCCCAGTGAAGTTGCAGTAAAAATAAGAAAAGGGATGCCAAATCAGGAAGATGATTTATTTTCTTTTGAGGATATTCAGACTCAGGGACCTTATGTAAATTTTTTTATTAACAGAAAAGCCCTTGCGCTTCAGTTAATAGACAGAATAAGAAAAGAAAAAGAAAATTATGGAAAACCTCCTTCTCAGAAAGTTTCAAAAAAACCCATAAATACAATGGTTGAGTTTCCTTCACCAAATACAAACAAACCACTGCATCTTGGTCATTTGAGAAATATGTCAATTGGGGAAAGTGTTTCAAGAATTTTAGAATTTAATGGAGAAAAAGTTATTAGAGCAAATTTAAATAATGACCGCGGCATCCACATTTGCAAATCAATGACAGCATATGAAAAATTTGGAAACAAAAAAACCCCTTCAAGCCAGAATAAAAAATCCGACCATTTTGTAGGGGATTATTATGTAATGTTTAATCAAAAATCAAAAATCAGTGAGAAACTTGAAATTGAATCCCACAGAATGCTGCAAAAATATGAAAAGGGCGATAAAAAAGTTCTTGCACTCTGGAAAAAAATGAATAAATGGGCTCTGGATGGTTTTAATCAAACATATAAGAGATTTGGAATAAAACACGATGTTGAGTTTTTTGAAAGTGATATTTACAAAAAAGGAAGAGAAATTGTAATGAAAGGTGTAAAAGATAAAATATTTGAACAAAAAAAAGATGGAGCAGTAATAATAAATCTCAAAAAAGAAAAACTTGGTGAAAAGATCCTTCTGAGAATTGATGGCACTTCTGTTTACATTACACAGGATTTGTATCTGGCAAAATTAAAATTTGAAAAATACAAACTTGATAAATCAATTTATGTTGTAGGCAATGAACAGGATTATCATTTTAATGTTTTGTTTACTATTTTGAAAAAATTGGGCTTTGATTCATCAGGACTTTACCATCTTTCTTACGGAATGGTTGAACTGCCAGAAGGAAAAATGAAATCCCGTGAAGGAACTGTTGTTGATGCAGATGATTTAATGGATAAAATCCAGAATTTAGTTAAAAAAGAATTAATCAAACGTGATAAACTTTCAAAAACAGAACTCGAAAAAAGAAGTAGCATAATTACACTTGCAGCAATAAAATACATTCTTTTAAGGGTTGATTCAAAAAAGAATATGACCTTTAATCCAAAAGAATCAATAAATTTTGAAGGTGAAACAGGTCCTTATATTCTATATGCATATGCACGTGCAAATTCAATACTTAAAAAAGTAAAAATAAATATGGATAAAAAGCCAATTGAAGATTTGGAAAAACCTGAAATTGATTTAATTAAGAAATTAGAGGAATTCAGCCAAATCTTCAAAAAATCTTATGAAACTTTAAATCCTTCATTGATTGCAAATTATGCTTATCAGCTTGCACAAAAATTCAATGAATTTTATCATTCATGTCCTGTTTTAAAATCAGACAAAAAATTTTTCAGATTAGGTCTTGTAAGTTCATTTAAGCAAGTTTTAAAAAACTCCCTGACATTATTGGGAATAGAAACTTTAGAGGTGATGTGAAATGCTGAACTTTTTGAATTCTTATATACAAAATCAATATTTAAGAGCAGTTATAGTTTTAGCGATAGTTTTTATTGTCTTAAGATTATTTATTTTTATTGTAGAAAAAGTTTTTCTAAAATTAACACTTAAGACAAAAACAAATGTTGATGATTTAATTTTAAAAAAGACATCTAAACCTCTAACCCTTGCCATTTTGTTAGTAGGTATAAAATTAGCATTAGGAGAATTAACTTTAACAGATACTTTACAAAATACAATAAGTAAAATTGTATTTTCATTAATTATTTTGGTTGGTTCATATTTAGTTTACGTTATTGTAGATATAGTAGTTTTAAGAGCATGGAAGAAATTTGCAAAGAAAACAAAATCTGCTGTTGATGATGCTCTAGTAAATCTTGTTCATGGTGTTCTAAATATTGTTTGGGTTGTTTTTAGTTTACTTTATATTTTAGATTTCTTAGGTGTAAAAATTGGACCTTTCTTAGCTGGATTGGGTGTAGCGGGAATTGCTATTGCTTTTGCACTTCAATCTTCTTTATCAAATGTTTTTGGAGGGGTTTCTATAATTTTAGATAAATCTGTTCGTATAGGAGATTTAGTCTATTTAGATGATGGAGTAACAAAAGGAAAAATAATTCATATAGGATTAAGAAGTACAAGACTACAAAATTTTGATAATGAAATTATAATTATTCCAAATGGGGTTTTAGCAAATTCAAAGATACAAAATATTGCTTTACCTGAACCAAAAGTTCGTGTTGTAATTCCTTTTGGAGTTGCTTATGGTTCAAATGTAGAAAAAGTTAAGAAGATTATCTTAAAAGAAATAAAAACTGTAAAAAATGTAATTGATAATCCTGCTCCTCATGTTAAATTTTTAGAAATGGGAGATTCATCTTTAAACTTTAAAGCGTTCTTCTATATAGATACTTTTGAAAATAGATTTGATGCTCGTGATGAAGCAAACACAAAGATTTACAATGCTTTGAACAAGGCAAAGATTTCAATACCTTTCCCTCAAAGAGATGTGCATATTAAGAAA
>CAZWUT010000036.1:0-6345 GCA_964636765.1 Candidatus Woesearchaeota archaeon
TTATAATTTTTCGTTTAGGTGGTTTAAATAAAGATTATATTGGGGTTATTGAAAGTTTTAGTTAAATCTAATCCTATTAACCTTGCCACATTTCAAACATTCAGTACTTTTCATGTCTTTTTTTATCCTTATTTTTTCATTTCCTGAAAAAGGATTAAGACAGTCTTTGCAAAATAAATTTCTGTAGGATTTAATTGAAATTTTTTTATTTGCAGCAAGCCGCTTTATTTTTTTAACTTCTTCAGGTGTTTTGTTTTTTATATTTTCACTCTTGAAAAAATCCCTTATTTGCTTTTCTGCTTCACTTCTTGAAATTTTAATATCCATATAGAAACAAGTTTTTCACATTATATAAATTTTTAAAAAAAGAAAAAAGACAGCTTGAATCTTTCCCATCTTTTCGGACAGTACCGGAAACAACGTAAGAAGCTTCACTTCTGTGTTCGGAATGAGAACAGGTGTTACCAACTTACTATGGCCGTCTCAAAAAATTAAGAAATTATTCATTTATAAACCTTTTCTTAGATAATTTATTAATTCTTTTCTTGTTATTACAGAAGTTCCTGCTTTTTCAACTACCATTCCAGAAGCAAAATTGGCAAGTTTTGCAGATTCAAAAACATCTAAACCTGAAATAATTCCCATGCCCAATACTGCAGAAAAAGTATCTCCTGCTCCTGTCACCTCGACCACCTTTTTGGCTTTTGTTTCAATCATTTTTGATTTTCTTTTATCATAAACAAAAGCCCCGTCTTTTCCACATGTAATCACAATATATTTTGAGCTAATTCTATTTTGTATTTTTTCACCCATTTTAAGAAGATTATTTTCTTTGCTCATTCTCTCTGCTTCTTTATTATTTGGGCAAACAACTGTGCAGAATTTGAAATAATCTATGTTTTCAGGCTTTGCATCACAGATGATTGGAATTTTTAGATTGTTGGCAAGGTTAATTATTTTTTGTGTAAAATCTTTTGAAAACATTCTTTTATTGTAATCAGATAAAAATATTCCTTTGTAGTTGATTATTTCTTTTTCTAAATTCGCAAGAATTTTATTTTGATTTTCTTTACTTAGATTCCCTAAATTATTCTTATAATTCTTGTTAATTTCTCCCAAATCTAAACGGTGTTTGTAATCATTTTCTATAAATGTTCTTGCTTTTAGAATAGTGGGTTTTTCATCTTCAATTAAATAATTTGTATTTATTGTGTTTTCTGCACACATTTTTTTAATTTGATGGCCGTATAAGTCTTTTCCAATTATTCCATATAAGTCCACATTCGCTCCTAAAGAAGAAAGGTTTCTTGCAACATTTCCGCAACCCCCAAGATAAAATTCTTCTCTTCCCAGAATTATTGGAACCTTTTCATTTTCAGGATTTTTTCTTTTGGAAATTATGCCTCTTTCAGTTCTGTCTAAAATTATATCCCCAATAACTGCAATCTTTTTATTTTTAAAATCAAGAATTGTTCTTTCCACAAGATTTTTCATAAACTTCTCTGGAAAAGGGGGTTTTTATTAATTATTGTAAATCTTTTTATACCTTAGATTTCTCAGATTTTCATGCGGAAGTGCGACTCAAAAGATTTCAAGAGATTTTGGTCATGCATTCCACAAATGCGGAAGTGCCGGAGTGGTCAAACGGGCTGGATTAAGGCTCCAGTAGCTTAGTGCTTGCGAGGGTTCGAATCCTTTCTTCCGCATAGCATCCGTAGCTCAGCTTGGATAGAGCAGTGGGGTCCTAACCCAAAGGTCGAAGGTTCAAATCCTTCCGGGTGCGTATTTATTATAATGGAGTTTAAGCAAATTAAAATTGATGAAGAAATTACTAAAAGTACAGTGGCAGAATAGAAGATAAATTTATAAATTATTGATTACCATGCCTATTTTTGTATCTTTGAGTGAACATGAAAGAAAAGAGTTTTTTAACAAGCTTAAATTAAAAATTAATTGCTCTTGGGAGAATTTTTATCCAAAATATAATCTTAGCAGATCAATGTTTTTTAATTATCTTTCTGGAAAATATGGTCTCCCAAAAAATCTCTTTTTAATTTGGAAAAAATTAATAGGAGACATTAAGATATTTTTTGTAGAAAAAGAGAAACAAAGATACCTTCCAAAGATAATCTCAAAAGTTAAAATGGACGAAGATTTATCTGAAATTCTAGGTGTTTTAAACGGGGATGGACATCTTTCTAATTTTAACTATGAAGTATGCGTTGTTGGGAACCTAAAAGAAGAAGAATATTTTTGCTATCTTAAAAAACTTTTTGAAAAAAAATTTGGAATTTCGTTTACTTTGAGAAGAGAAAAGAGTGCATTTAAACTTAGGTGTTATTCTAAAGAGATATCTAATTTTTTATCTTCAGAATATAATTTGCCAAGAGGCAATAAATTAGGGAAATTAAAAATGCCTAATCAAGTTTTAAAATCTAATATATTTTTAAGAAATTACATTAAGGGTCTATATGATGCGTATGGGAGTTTTTATCTTAGAAGATAAAAGGAACTAGTTGTTCAAATTACTAGTGCAGACAATTCTTTTTTAAAAGAAGTTAAAGATGCGTTAATTGCTTTGGGGTTTTATGTTTCAAAAGGAAATCAGAGAATATTTATTTATAGAGAAGAACAGATTAAAAGATTTTTTAAGGAGATAAAACCTGCCAATTCCAAACATTTAAAAAAGTTTAAAATTTATTCAAATTCATAAGCGTGGATGGTCTAATGGTTATGATTTCTCGCTTCCAACGAGACGACCCGGGTTCGATTCCCGGTCTGCGCATTATACGAAGTAACAGTGTTCAACGAGCATCCGTTGTAAAACTAAGCTAGGAAAAATTGTTGAGCCGGCGCATTTTTTTTAAGGAAATACTTTTAAAAGCCCTAATTATTCTATACTTTAATGGAAAATAAGAATTGGCATGATAAATCTTATAAATATTTGCTTTTAATTCCCTTAGTTTTGCTTATTTTTTCATTTGCTTATATGGCTGTTTTTTATTCAAATAATAATGATTTCATACATAAAGATATTTCTTTGACTGGAGGAACATCTGTAACTATTTATGAAGATATTGGTGGGGCAACTTTGGAGTTGGATTTACAGGATAGATTAGATGATGTAAGTGCAAGAGAAATTTATGATTTAGTAACCAGAAAACAAATAGCCCTTATAATAGAAACAAAATCTGATGCAGACTATACAAAACAAATTATTGAAGATTATGTAGGTTATGAACTTACTGAAGAAAATAGCAGTATTGAATTTACAGGTTCAAGCTTAAGCGAAAGTTTTTATAAGCAATTATTAGTGGCAATTTTAATTGCTTTTGTCTTTATGGCTATTGTTGTTTTTATAATTTTCAGAACTGTTGTTCCGTCTGCAGCAGTAATTATTTCAGCATTTGCAGATATTCTTATGACTCTGGTATTTGCAAATATAATTGGAATGAAAATGTCAAGTGCAGGAATTGTTGCATTCCTTATGCTTATTGGATATTCTGTTGATACAGACATTCTTCTTACAACCAGAATTTTAAAAAGGAATGAAGGAACCATAAATAACAGGCTTTTTGGAGCTTTAAAAACAGGCATGACAATGACCTTAACATCACTTTTGGCAATGGGTTTGGCATTGATTGTAGTTAAATCATTTTCCCCAGTATTAACTCAAATTTTTTCAATCCTTGTTATTGGGTTGTGTTTTGACTTGCTTAATACATGGATAACAAACGTTTCAATACTTAAATGGTATGCTAATTCAAAAGATAAAAAATGAAAAAAAAATTAACTTTTAAAATTTGGATGCTAATAATAATCGTGTTTTTATCATTAATTTCAATTTTTGGATTGCCTCCCACTTTTTTGCAAAAAGGGGTTGTTATAACAAGTATTGATGCAAATTCAACAGAATTTGAATATGGATTAAGACAGGGGCAGATAATTAATTCTATAGATGGAAATTCAATCGAGAATTTAGATGATTTCTCAAGAATCTTTCAGGAAAAATTTCCTTCAAATGAAAGCATTAAAACAACCATAAAAACAAAAGAAGCTGAAGTAATTTTATTTTCAAAAGATGTTCCTGAAATAACTGTTGCAGAAATTCCAAAATCAAACATTAAAACAGGTTTGGATTTAGCAGGAGGTTCAAGAGCATTGGTTAAAGCACAGGATAAAAAATTAAACACAGAAGAAGTTAATGATCTTGTTTCAATTACAATAAACAGGTTAAATGTATATGGGCTTTCAGATATTAAGGTAAGTCCTGTTTCAGATTTATCTGGTGAGCATTTTATGCTGATTGAAATTGCAGGAGCAACTCCTAAAGATTTAAGGGAAATGATTGAAAATCAGGGTGAATTTGAAGCAAAAATTGGAAATGAAACTGTTTTTATTGGAGGAGATAGAGATATTGCCTCAGTTTGTAGAAACGATGCAACTTGTGCAGGAATTGAATCTTGCCAGCAGGACTCTTCTGGGGGATATTATTGTAATTTTAGATTTTCAATTTTCTTAAGTGAGGATGCAGCTAAGAGACACGCAGACATTACAAATGCCCTTGATGTTAATGCAACAAATTCTGGTTATTTAGAAAAACCATTGGAATTATATCTTGATGGAACTTTAGTAGATACTCTTTTAATAAGTGAAGGATTAAAAGGACAGGTAACAACCCAGATTGCAATTTCAGGTTCCGGACAGGGCACAACACAGGCAGATGCTTATGATTCAGCAGAAGAACAAATGCATAAATTACAGACTATATTAATTACCGGAAGTCTTCCTTATAAATTAGAAATTGTTAAACTCGATACAATCTCCCCTGTTTTGGGAAAAGAATTTGTCAGGGCGATTTTCTTTGCAGCATTTGCAGCTCTTTTAATGGTTGTAATAATAATTTTCTTAAGATATAAAAAATTTAAATCTTCGATAGCTTTATTATTGACTTCAATTTCAGAAATAATTATTATTCTTGGAATCGCATCTTTTATTGAATGGAATCTTGATTTACCAAGTATTGCAGGTATTTTAGCGACTATAGGTACCGGCATTGATCAGCAGATTATAATTATAGATGAATCTCAGCATTCAGAAGAACATTTGAGTTTAAAACAAAAACTTAAGAGAGCATTTTCAATAATTCTTGGTGCTTATTTCACAGCAGTTGTTGCTTTAATACCTCTTTTATGGGCTGGTGCAGGATTGCTTAAAGGATTTGCTATAACAACAATTATTGGAATAACTGTAGGGGTTTTAATAACCAGACCTGCATTTACAGATATAATAAAGAGGATAGAAAAGTAAATGTTACCAAAAAAACATCTTTTGTACGGATTAATTTTCTCAGTTTTAATGTTTGAAATATTTAGAAGTATTGATTTAATCAGTGCAGGAATTATTTTTCTCTCAACTTTTTTAATAGACATAGATCATTATATTTATTTTATTTTTAAAGATAAAAAATTAAATCCAATAAAAGCAGTCAGATATTTTAAAGATGCAAGAAAGAAAATGTCCAAAATGAATCATAAAAAAAGAAGAGAATATTATTCAGGATGGTGTTTTTTACATGGAATTGAATTTCTTGTTATTTTATTTTTAATGGGTTTTTTTGTAAACAGATTGTTTTTTTTGATTTTTATTGGAGCAACTTTTCATTTATTTTTGGATATAATTGAAGAAACATCTCATCAAGGGAGAATTGATAAACTGTCTTTAATTTATGATTATTTTAAGTTCAGGAAACTGAAGAGAATTAAATAGTCCTATTGAATCACAATAAACTTTATAATGTCTTTTAGGGAATTTTTTTTATGAGAGATAAACAATTAAATTTTGTTTTAGATGTAGATGGAGTTATGACAACAGGGCAGTTTCTTTATTCTAAGAATGGGAAATTTCTTAAGGTTTTTGGAGCTCATGATGCAGACGGTTTAAAATTGTTAAAAGATAAATTAAATATCTATTTTATTTCTGCTGATAAAAGTGGCTTTTCAATTTCAAAAAGAAGAATAGACGATATGGGGTTTAAAATAGAACTTGTAACTGAAAAAGATCGTTACGGATATTTTAAAAGAAGATTTGGATTGAAGAATACAATCTTTATGGGAGATGGAATTTTTGATGCTCCAATAATCCGGGATTGTTTATTCGGGATAGCTCCTTCTAATGCAAGAATTGAAGCAAAAAATTGGGCCAAATATATAACCCCTTCAAATTCTGGAGAAGGTGCAGTTTGTGATGCTTGTATAAAGATTAATAAGTTATTTTTTGGAGGGAAGATTTAATCTTATTTGTAGTAGTAAAGTATATAAATTGTTAATTTTTATTTGGGACATG
>CAZWUT010000037.1:0-6198 GCA_964636765.1 Candidatus Woesearchaeota archaeon
TCTTATGCAGAAACTTTAATTTGCAATAATTACTTTGAATAAAAATAAAATGATTTGGATTTATATATAATTAATATTGATTTATTATTTCGGGTGGAGGTATATTTTTATAGAATCCAAAAAAATGCACTTAATCTAGAAGGCGTTAAAAAATTAGAAATTGAAAAATATTTTGGAAGAATTTTGACTGATTTAATGTTAATAAAAGGTGAAATTAAATTTCAAGAGATGCATAAATACCATTATACACATATAATTTATGACAAATTAAAATCTACAAAAATAATAGATAATACCACAAAAGATTTAATAGTTGAATTTGTTTCTAATGGTATAATGGATATAGATTTTATAGGTGAAATTGTGGGAGATTTGTATAAACAATATCTAAAAATAAGAACAGAGGTGTTCCAATGATAAATTCCTCTAAATATAAGAATTTATTTTTTACATATCTTCTTTCAAAAGATATTCCGTCAAAAGGAGCAATAATTCTTTTAGATGGTTTGCCAAGCAAACCTGTTAGCAAGTATAATTTAATGCAAGAATTATCTGAAAAGGGTTATGATGTATTTTTCCCAAGATATGAAGGAACATGGGAATCAGATGGAACTTTTTTAGAAAGAGCTCCAAGTGAAGCAATTATAGAGTTTATTAAAAAATTAAGAGAAGGCATTCTTTTGGAAGGTAAAATTTATCAAAATAATAATATTTGTTTGTTGGGGTCTAGTTTTGGAGGAAGTGTTGCACTTGATATTTCTACAAAAGAAGATGTTGGTAAGATTTGTGTCGTGTCTCCAGCAATAAGTTTTAGAAAAGTTGATGGGATTGAAACTCTTGAGGCTTATTTAAGAGAAGCACATAGTAAAGATTATCGTTTTAATTCAATTCAATGGAAAAAGCTTTTAGAAGATCAAATCTGGAATTTAAGTGAAAGCAAAGTAAAAGAGCCGTCTAAGATCTGGATAGGTACTGGAAAAAAGGATGACCAAGTTAAAGAGAACGATGTAATTGAATTTGGAGAAAGCAATAATATTCAGATTCAAACATATGATTTAGGACATATTGCTTTGAGTAAGATTCCTAGTTCAATGCTAAATGAAATAATAGATTTCTTAGAAGCCTGAACACTGTAGTAATTATATAATAATGACAGAATAATAACATATATAAACTACTTTTAAGACTAATTTTAATGGGAAAAGCTCAACTTAAAGAAAAACAATCCCGAAAGAAATGTTTTGGAACAAAAGAATGGTCTGAGAATTCTGGTATATGCAATCGATGTGAGTTGAAAAAGCTTTGTGGGGAGCTTAAAGCTAAATTATATCCGTAGTTTTTAATTTTAATAATTCAAAACAAAAACATTTAAAAATCCTACATTCTTACTTTCTTACAAGATGGAAATAGTAAAATTGAGTTCAAAAGGACAAATTGTAATCCCTCAGAAAATTAGAAATGAATTAAAGATGGAAGAAGGGGTTGTAATAGGAATTGAAAAAGTTAATGATTTAGTTGTTCTTAAGAAGATTGATTTTGGTTTAGTTAATCAAATAAAGAAAAGTCTAGAAGATATCAAACATGGAAGAATTAAAGAGTGGAAAGGTTAAATTGAATCTTTTAGTATTTTGTTAATGAATTCTTTATAATTTTTTATTTCTGATAAAATTGTGTCAATTGTTTCTTGTTGGGTTTTTTTATCGCTAATTGCAAGGGCGAGAATTATAATTGAATTTTCATAAGCAAGAAAATATAATCTCTTTTCGTTAAATCTTTTCTCTCTGAAATAGGGTACCTTGAGAGGTTTTCCTACATTTCCTCCCTGTTTTTTTAATTGCTCGATAATTTTTCTAACCCTTTTCTTTTCAGATTCATCAAGCTCATCAAAATTATTATCAAATTCTTCTGTAGTAAAAACCTTGAACATAAATTGCTAAATTAAATATTGTTTAAAGATTTTTCCATTCAATCCTTCTTATCCAATCTCAAATATTTTCTTTTTATTTTGGGTTTTGGAACTTTTAGGGCTGTGGGATAACCATTCATCACTCTTTCCTGATTTTTTTGTATTATTTTAAATATAATTAATCCTATAATAAGTATTACTCCAAGCCATATCAAGATTTCAAGGATATTTCTTTCATTTATTCTGTTTCCAAAAAATGAGAAGAATAAAACCACAGGAATGAAACTTATTATAATTATCTCTAAAAAGTGTTTAAATTTGATTTTAGATGTTGCAGTAATAAGACTTATGAATGACATAGGAATTACCGGAATAGCATAAAAAAGGTAGAGGAGTTTTTTGTTTTTCTCTATTAGTTTTTTGTATTTTTTGTATTTTCTGCTTTCTTCATTTCCTTTAATTTTTCTAAAAACCAGGAAGGCACTTGTTGCTGCTAATAAATGTCCTAAATAACTATATAATGCTCCCCACCACATTCCATACAAATAACCAGCAGCAATTATAAGCAAAACAGAAGGTATAGGGGTTAATAATATTCCCAGGCCTATTAATATAACTAACACAGTTGGTCCGAGAATTCCTGCAGACTGAGAGAGTTTTGTTATGGAATCAACATTACTAATAAATTCTTTTACAAGAAAGTAGAATATTAAAATAATAATTCCAATTATTAAAATTTTAAGCAGGTCTCTTGGTTTAATGTTTTTTAGTATGTTCTTTTTTAATTTAATTAATCTCTTTTTCATTCTACTTCAATCTCTCTCCTAAAAGAGTTTTCCCCTTCTTTAATATCCTTAAATGATTTTACCTTTAAAGGTTTTTTGAATAGTGTTCTTGGAGTGTCCAAAACAAAAGTTTCAAATTCACCGCCTTCACCAGCAGGGTGAATTTTATATTTCTCTTTTAATTTTATTGCATCCTCAATAAATTGATTATTTATTTCTCTGCCAAGCCAGGATTTATCTAAAGGATAAGCTGCAACCCCTGTAATTATTACTTTAAATTTATTTTTTATTAATTCCTTTAAATATTTTATTTCATCTTTTTGCCATAATGGATTAAAACATTCAATTTTTAATTTATTGCAAATTTTTTGAATTCTTGAAGATTGGTAAACGGATTGAATAGCACCAGTTATTATTCCCTCTATATTATATTCTTTTATTGCTTTCTTTATTGCTTTTTCTAAATCCCGTAATTCAATTTCTTTTTTACCCTTGGTTTTCTGGATTATGAGGGGAATTTCCATAGCAGATGCTTGTAAGCGTGTCTTCTTTATGGAAGGTGTATGAAACATGTAACTTTCTTTGTTTTCTGAAAATATTGATATTGCACAGATTAAGTTATGTTTGAATTTAGTTTTAGCCAAATATGCTGCATAAACTGAATCTTTTCCTCCTGATAAGAGTATTGCTAGTTTCATATTATTGAATAAATTTTTTAGTATATAAATTTTTAAAAATAAGCAGTTCATGAAAAAAGCATGAGATCCAGGAAATTGTATTTAAGGGAAAAGGAAAAATTAGAATACAGAATTGAAATTATGAAAAACAGAGAGGAAAAATTAAAGAAGTTTTCATATGGATTTTTTTCAGATACTCTTGAAAATGTAGAAAGAAGAAAAAATTTAACTGAAAAATCTGAAAGAGAGCGTCTTGGATTGGAATGTGCAGTTAAAATTTATAATAGATTATTAGAGGAGAAAAAAGGTGATTTATAATCTTATGGAATATTAGTTAATTCCTTTCAAAAATAGCTCTTCCAGTTAAATTAAATTCAAAATCAGTTCCTTCTAATCCCCCTCCAACTTTTGTCTGATTTATACCTACAATTCCAACTAATTGAAGATCATCTCTACGAATTTTTTCTAAGGCATCCTTTATTAAATATATTTGAGCTTCTTGTTCAGCATAATAATAACTTCCTGATCTTCCAAAACCTTTTGAATGGATAATTACAGGATTATTAATATTTATTCCACAATCTGAAAGGCTTTTGTAAGATAATTCAATCTTTTTCCATCATAATTTATTATCATTTTATTTAATAAACTAGAAATAGTTTCTTTATAATTTTTGTTGTGTTTTGACTATTGTATTTTGTTACTATCCTAATAAAGTAACAAAATAGAAAGATTTATAAAGATTAATTTATAATGTTTTTTATGGATAAAAGAAAACTCAATATTAGGTTTTACAAATCACCCTTATTTGAAAATGGGAATTCTCAATTATCAGGGGGTGTTGTTAGAGGTATTCAGGAGTATCTTGAGCATAATGAGATAAACTATAAGGCCAATCCTAGTAATTGGTCAGATGTTGAAAAGATTATTAAAAAATCTCTTAATAATGAAATTGAGCAACCTCTTAATTCTCAAAGAGTTATTAAGTCTACAGAATTCTTGTTAAATTTAGAAGATTCTCTTTCAAATGAAGATTACAAAATTCCTGTGTGGAATTTAGTGATTACCCCAGATTTAATTACTGGTCCAGGAAATGGGTTCATTAATGAAAAAACAATAAGTTATGGAAATAAAGGCCCTTTAGCTTCAACAATTATAAGTACAGCTGGATTCAGTGGGCATCTTGCAGAAAAATTATTTCTTACTGGATATAGAAGTGGTTTTTTAACAAAAGGTGAGTGCTTTAATGAAAATTGTATTGGTACAAGAGATTTAAGTGTAACAAAATTAGAAAAAATGGTAGAAGATTATCAGAAAAATAAGAAAGTTTATGTTTGTAAAGTTCACCAGGGAAAATAATTAACTAAAATGAAAGAATATCATCACGTTCTTTTGGATGTTCAGTTTTCTGAAGAAACAGCAAACAGAATTTTTCAAGATTATAAATATGAACTTAAACATCCAAAACAAATTCCTTCAGACCAATTTCCAGAAGAGTCTAAATTAAGTCTTATAGATTATTCAGGAATTTTGTAATTTTGAATATAAATTCTTAAATAGTTCTATTGCAGGGTTTTTTAATCTAAAATGATAAAAAAACAAGAACAAAATGACTTTCTTCAATATAGAATTGATATTATGAAAAAGAGAGAAGAAAAATTAAAAACTATTTTTTGGAGATTTTCTAATAGAAGATTAAATTTAATTGCTGATTCTTCAATAAATAGAGATTTATTAGAAGACCAAATTGTTCCTTTATATATGGAAGATTTTAGAAGGGGTAATAAAGTAAAAGTTAAAACAGGACATAATGAAGGTAAAATAGCATATTTTCTTCATCCTATTTCAGAAGTATATGCTGGTTTAACTAAAGACCCTTCATCAAGAATTTATGATATGAGTGAAGAGCCAAGTAATTTGAGGATTCTTGATTATAATAACTGTTTGAATAAAGAAATCAAATATCATCTCAACCATAATTGCAGATAATTTTTAGTTACTCACCAATTGGATTATCAAACTTTTCTTCAAGTTCTTCTAATCTTTCTAATGCTTCTTCATCGAGATTTTCAATTTCCTCTTCAATGTCTGTTTTTAAATCTGCAAATGGATCTCCTTTTTCTTTGAAATAAACATCCTTTAACCAGATATAAATTTCTTCAAAGTGTGCTTCCTGTTCAAGCCATATTTTCTTTTGGTTTTCTAAATGCAGTAATGGAGCAAATGAAATTATTTTTTCTTCGTCACCTCCATTTAATAATTCTGAAAATGAAACTCTTTTTTTGAGTTCTTCTTTTTCCAAATGCCCAAAAACTTTGTCATAAATTTCTTTTATTTTATCTTTTATGCTGAATTTTCTTTTTGGAAGAGATAAACCTGTTTCTCTTAGAGCATTTTTATTTATGATTTCTTTTTTTCTTCTTCTGTTTTCTGTTGTAATTGCCTTGTTTAAAGATTCTATTAATTCTTTTAATGTGACTTTTTTAAAACGTGGCATAGGGCTTCTTGGAATTAATTCAGGAATAGTTTCATCAAGTTCAATTCTTTCAAGTTCGTATTTCTTTTTATTATCCTTGTTTCCAAATAAAATATCATCTATGCTTTTGATGTATTTGTTTAATAAAATTTCTGATTTGATTCTTAAAAGAAGCGAGGCTGCAAGAAGAACTTTGCTTGAAACAAAAAAGTCTGCTTCTTCAAGTTCCTGAATTTTTATAAGATATTTTTCAGTTAAGATTGTCAGGTTTATGTCCCAGGGGTCTAATTGTTCTGTGTTAATTAAATCATAAATAATTTCCTGCCATCCGATTTCACGATTGAAAAGCAAATC
>CAZWUT010000038.1:0-6185 GCA_964636765.1 Candidatus Woesearchaeota archaeon
TTTTTCTTTCAGGCACCTGAAAATTTAAGCAATGAAATATTAAACCTATTAGAAGAACTTGTTGAAAAAACTTCTGGAATGAATCAATTCCAATTAATAAGATTTATTTTTCTGAATAATCTGCAAAGCAGTTTTACAGGAATGCTTTTTGGAATAATTTTTGGAATTTTCCCTTTAATAGGAAGTTTGGCAAACGGATATATTCTTGGTTTTGTTTCCAAAATTGCGGTTTCAGAAAGCGGGTTTTA
This sequence comes from Candidatus Woesearchaeota archaeon, assembly GCA_964636765.1. Classification (GTDB taxonomy): domain Archaea; phylum Nanobdellota; class Nanobdellia; order Pacearchaeales; family GW2011-AR1; genus MWBV01. The sequence goes on from CAZWUT010000038.1 coordinate 249, forward strand.
CTCTTTGTTAAACCTTCTTCCTCATGGAATCTTTGAATTACCTGCAATTTTTATTTCCCTTGGAATGGGTTTAAAATTAGGGACATTAATATTTCAAAAAAATAAAGAAAAATCTTTTAAAAAGTTTTTATGGAATTCAATAAGAGTTTTCATATTAATTGTAATTCCTCTTTTAATAATTGCAGGAATAATTGAAGGAACTCTTATTTATATAATAAAATAAATCAATTATTTTTCAAATCATTAATTCCAAGGATTACTAATAATAAACCTACGAAAAGAACCACCCAAGTTATTCCTCCTTTAAGGACAACTAAAGCAGCACTTCCCCAAGATGCCAGAGGCATTCCAGGAAATATTAATGTAATCGGAACTATTAAAAGAACCAATCCAAGTAAAATCTCAGCCCATTTATTCATTGTAGTAATCCAAAATTATTTCTATTTAAAAAGATTTTCGTGATGAAATATAATCATTAATCTCTGATAATTATTTGTTTTTTTGACTTATTTGCCTTAAAAAACTTCTTAGAAAAATCTTCAGCATTGTTTTCATTAAAATCCTTGCAACTAAAAATGTCTATAAATGCCCTATTTTGGGTTTCATCAAAATGCAAAGTTATAGAAGAAGTCTCAATAAATTGAAGTACGGAAATTCCATTCAAATCACTTTTTCCAAATCTTTTAACTATTGTTTTCCCATAAGGCTTCATATTAATTTCCTTACAAAGTTCTTTTACATAACAGCGAATATGCCTCTTATTTTTAATTAAATTTGGATTACATCCATACAGATTTACAGAAGCCAATTTACCCCAAAACATTAAATCCATATATTAATTAAGTTTTTAAACTTATTTATTGAAATTATTTTATGGAAAAACCAGATAAAGAAAAAATCGCAAGAGAGAATGTTCTTAGAAAATCCCAAGAAGCAGAAGGAATAAAAATTCAGGGATATGATTTTAATCAGGGTGTTGATTATGAAAAAATTCTTGATAATTATGCTTCATTGGGAATTCAGGCAAGCAATATGCATAAAGCAATTCAGATAATAAATGAAATGATTTCTTCAAAAGCCTTTATTTATCTTGGATATACTTCAAATATGATAACTTCTGGCTTAAGAGATATAATCAGATACCTTGCAGAACATAAAAAAGTGCAGATTATTGTAACAACAACAGGTGGAATTGAAGAAGATTTTCTGAAATGTCTTGGAGACTTCAGATTAGGAAATTTCAGGCTTTCTGGAAAAAAATTAAGAGAAAATGGAATAAACAGAGCAGGAAACATTTTAATCCCAAATTCAAGATACTGTGAATTTGAAGATTTTATAATTCCAATCTTAGAAGAATGCTATGAAAATCAAAAGAAAACACAGGAAATAATAACTCCAAGCAGATTAATCTGGAAACTCGGAGAGAAGATTAATAACAAAAAATCTGTATATTACTGGTGTTGGAAAAACCAAATACCTGTTTTTTGCCCTGCAATAACAGACGGGAGCTTAGGAGATATGATTTACTTCTTTAAATCAAAACATCCTGATTTTAAAATAGATGTTGCAGAGGATATATGGGAAATAAATAATTCAACTATAGGGAAAGAAAAAACAGGGATAATAATTTTAGGGGAAGGAATCATAAAGCACCATATTTGCAATGCAAATATGTTCAGAAACGGGGCAGATTATTCAGTTTATATAAATACAACCCCTGAATATGATGGTTCTGATTCAGGTGCTCTCCCAGAAGAAGCAGTCTCCTGGGGAAAAATCCTTCCTGAAGCAAAGACTGTCAAGGTTTATTCTGAAGCAAGCCTTATTTTTCCTTTAATTGTAGCAAAAACTTTTGCAAAAGATTAATTTTCTTTTTAATCTAATAAAAGCTTAAATATTTTGCAAAATTATTTTTCTCATGGAAAACAATGTCCAGGAAGAAAAAAAAGAAATAGAAGGTCTTTTTATCCCTGAAAAAAAAGAAACAAAAATTGAAATTCCAGAAAAAGATTTTATAGATATCTTAAGAATGTTTGCACCTGGAACTTCTCTCAGGGGGGCTCTTGATGATTTGCTTCATGCTGGAATGGGGGCACTGATAGTTGTGGACAACGGAAATATTTCATCTATTTTTCAGAGAGGCTTCTCAATCCACTCAAAATTCACTCCCCAAAAACTAATAGAACTTGCAAAAATGGATGGAGCAATCATACTTTCCAAAAACATAAAAAAAATTCTTTTTGCAAATTCGTTTTTACTGCCAAATCCGGAAATTCAAACAAAAGAAACAGGAACCAGACATAAAGCAGGAGAAAGAACTGCAAAGCAAACAGGAGCAATTGTAATTGTAATCTCTGAAAGAAAAAATAAAATAACAATTTATCATGGAGACAAAAGGCATGAATTAAGAGACAGCTCAGAAATTCTGAGAAGAGCAGCAGAAACTTTGCAGATTCTTGAAAAACAAAGAGAAAGCTTCAACGAAGCTTTAAGTAATCTAAATCTGCTTGAATTAAACAGAATAGTAACTATTGAAGATGTCTGTATTGTTATTCAAAGATTTGAAATTATAAAAAGAATTTCCTCAATGATAAAACGTTATTTAATTGAACTTGGAAAAGAAGGAGTTTTAGTAAGTGTGAGATTAAAAGATTTAACAAAAGGGATGGAAAAAGAAGAAGAATTAATATTGAAAGATTATTTTGGTTCAAATGTCTCTTTTGCAAAAGAGATTCTTGAGAAAATGGATTTTGATTTTTTACTTGACCCAATGAATTTATCCCGTATGCTTTTTGAAGAATTACACAACAAAAGAATATCTCCAAAAGGATTAAGAATTTTAGGAAAAACAAACATTCTTGAAAGATATATTAATTCACTTGTTGCAAATTTCAAAGTTTTTGACAAAATAATTCTTGCAGGAGATGAAGAACTTCTAAAAGTATTTGAAAATGAGGGAATGATTTCCTTCTTCAAAGAAGAACTCTATAATTTAAGAGAAAAAATAAGTCTGGGCAAACAGATTTAATCTTAAATAAAAAACATTTATTAATGAAATCCCACTATAAATCTAAATGGTTTTAACTCAAAAACAAATTGAAGAAATAAAAGAACACTTAAGCAAAGCCCAAAACCCTCTTTTCTTCTTTGACAATGACCAGGATGGAATGTGCAGCTTTTTGCTACTACAAAAATACTTGGGCAGAGGAAAAGGCTTTCCAGTAAAAACATCCCCACAAATGACTCTCGATTACTTTAGAAAAGTTTCAGAATTAAATGCTGACTATGTTTTTATCCTTGACCAGCCAGAAGTTTCGCAAGAATTTTTTGAAGAAGTAAAAAAAGTAAATATTCCTGTTGTCTGGATTGACCACCACCAATATGACAAAACAAAAATTCCCGCTTTTGTTAATTACTACAATCCCCTATATAATAAAGGGAAATATAAAGGTGATGAACCAGTAACTTTTCTCTGTTATCAGATAAATAATAAAAAAGAAGATTTATGGCTTGCAGTTGCAGGGTGCATTTCTGATGGATTCGTTCCTGAACTTTACAATGATTTCAAAAAAATCTATCCGGAATTATGCATTGATTCAAAAGATTCTTTTGATATTCTATATGGTTCAGATATTGGAAAAATTGCAAGGATTTTTGGATTTTCATTAAAAGACAGATTAACAAATGTAATATTAATGTTAAAATACATAATAAAATCCAAAAACCCTTATGATATTTTAAATGAAAATTATCAAAATAAGTTTATGCATAAAAGATTTGAAGAAATAAACAAAAAATATACCAAGTTCATAAACAAAGCAAAAGAAATGAACAATTCAGGAAAATTAATCTTCTTCAAATATGGAGGAAATACAAGCATGAGTGCAGATATTGCAAATGGTCTAAAATTTGTATTTCCGGACAAGATAATTGTTGTCATTTATACAAAAGGTCTGAAAGCAAACATCTCTGCAAGAGGAAAAAACATCCGTCCAGTAATTTTAAAAGCAATAGAAAAGCTTGAAAATGCTACAGGAGGGGGGCATGAAAATGCTGTTGGTGCCCAGATAAGAACAACAGACATAAATAAATTTGAAGCAAAGATTAAATCACTTATTTGAAACAATATCCTAAAAAAGAGAAATATTTATAAAATCCTTTTTCCTGAATTAAGCATGGAGAATAAACTAAGAATGGGCGTGTGGAATAATGCGGACTGTTTAGTTTATACTTCATTTATTAAACCCCACTCAATTTAATTCAAATCTTTCTTGGGTCTGAATTGGATTGAGAATTTCTTAACTAATTTAGATTCATTAGGTTTTGATTGTTGAGTATTAGCTAAAATGGCTGATAGAAAAACAATGGAAAAAAAATATGTAGAAAGTGCATTGAGTCAGTTAATGGAAGTTACATTGCGGCTTGAAGACGAACTTAATTCACTTATAAAATCTGAATAAAAAAACCAATCGAAATTACCTCATACTTGTTAGTATGCAACATACTTCTGAAAATCCCAAAATATACACAAAAAGATTTATAAACGAAATTTTAATTGAATAAACATGGGAAAAATAAAATCAAAAATGATGAGAAGGACAGCCGGTGCATTAATGAAAGAGGACATTGAATTCAGCCAGGATTTTGAAAAAAACAAAAAAATACTTGGAGATACAATGCCAAGTAAAAAATTAAGAAACAGAATTGCAGGGTTAATTTCAAGATTAAAAAAGCAGGAAACAAAGGAAAAAGCCAAACTTGCTGTTGAATAATTCTAAAAACCTTAAACTTTTAAACCTTCTATTTTTAGTAATTCTAAGTTATTTGTTTGGGCATAAGACTCCGTGGACAAGTGGTTAAGTCGTCAGTCTCATAAGCTGAAGATCGGGGGTTCAAATCTCCCCGGAGTCATTATAATCTTACATTGTTTCTAATTAGATAATGTTTATTGCAAGGAACTCCTTGGATGTTTTTATCGTATTCTTTTGAATATCTCAAGAAATTCAAAAATCTTTTTTTATGTTTTGGATTTACAAAACCTACATTTTCATTAAACAATAAAAGATTGTCTTTTCCATTAAATTGAATTCTAAACTTTTTATGTAAATGTTTAAATCCCCTTTCATCTTTGTTCCTTTTACATTCATAAACTTTTCCCTTCATTTCTTTTGAAATAAAAAAAGCATGTGTTTGAATAATTACCTTTTTAGCAATCAAATGAATTTCCAATCTTGGATAAAACTTATTGGGATTTTTAGTTAAAACTAAACTTCCATCTGTAGCGAATATTCCTTGAACTATAAACCCCATTAAACCATTTTTAATAAAATAAATTGGTATCTCTATTTTTGTTCCTTTTTTACCAATGGGAAATCCTAAATTAGTAAATTTCCAAAGCAATTCTTTGTCTGAGAATTGAATTTCTAATTTTCCCTGATTTAATCTTTCCTTTATTTTTACTGGTTTTTTGTTTTTCCTAATAGAATCTATTAATGGAGCTAAAATTTTTGAGTAGAAAGGTTTATCAGAATAATAATCCCCTGATACAGAAAATGTAGTATATTTTCTCCCTCCTGAGCTGTATTTAGAAATGCAACCATCTCCCAACATTATCCCATAAAATAATGCAAATTTCTCATCATGAGTTAAAATATCAATATTAAAATCCATATTAAATAAAAATCAAAAAAACATATAAATATTTATGACTATTTTAAAATTAATTTTCACTTAATTGAATTCCAAACCAAATTAATGCTTTTTCTATAGGTTTTTGCAACATCTTCATCAATAATTCTTATAATAATTAAAGGCTCTGCCCAAATTCCAATTCCAACTTTATCTCCATAAACCCAATAACCAACACACCCAAGATTTTCTTCATGAAGTTTTTTCAAATAATATCCACTCCCCTTTAAAGGTTCAACTTCTTCAGAA
>CAZWUT010000039.1:0-6019 GCA_964636765.1 Candidatus Woesearchaeota archaeon
CATATAAACTTAAATAATTTATTTATTTTTATTTTTTAAATTTTATTTTAATTCAGCCTCAACAGGCTCAAAACTTTCAACCAAATCATCATAAATTGTATAAGAATTACAATTATCAACAGGGCATGAATAAGTTATTGCATAAACATTATTATATTTAATTCCAAATATCTGAATATAATTCCTATCAATTCCCTCTTGAGTGCCGGTAAATTTAATCTTTCTCACAGACATATTTAATATTTCATCTTCAGTATTTTCTTTTAATTCAAAGCCAGGCATAACTTCTTTAGTGTATTCAATGCCTTGCTCTAACAACCATTCTAAAGTATAATTATTATTCTCCCCTAAATAATTCACAACAATAGAAATAACTTCTGCATTAACATCATCTTGTGATGTGTCAGAAGGAAGATAAACAAAAGTTGAAGGCGGAATTTCATATTCCTCCCAGCCTGTATTCATTATTGCTCTAAAATCTTTATGTATAATTGTTGATTCTCCGGAATTATTTTGTCCTATATCAGTATTTATGTAAAAATGGTTAAATAACCCCACACCAAAAATAGCCACAACAACTATAGCTACTTTAATCCATTTATTATTAATTCTAAAAACTCTTCCTGGAATAAATATAAAAGCAGAGATTATAATATAAAACAATGCAGCTGTGGCATTAAATCTTGCTAAGGAAATTATTGAAAAAATTATCAAAACCACCCCAAAAACAATTCTCCACACAAGAAGATTTTTATTTTTTTCAGCACTCTTTTTCATTTTAACTAAGGAGCACAATCTTCTCCTTCTTCACAGGGTTCACCATCAACTCCACTTCCACCATTTCCTCCCCCACTAGCAACTACATTATCAACAACTTCATTTCCAGCATCTCCCCCACTACTTCCATCTCCTTGATTACCTACAATTCCTTGGGGTCCTGGAGCCACATCATTATTACAATTTTCTTCTCCTTCTTCACACATACTATCATCAACAACATTATTTCCAGAACTTCCACCACCTCCAGAACTTGTCCCAGCAACATCTACCTTAATTTCCCATGTTAAACCCTCATCACCATCTACATTCATAGCTGGATGGTCTACAACCCAAGTTTCAATATCCTCTTCAATATCAGTAATATTTCCTTCTATTACCCGAACAGCCTGTCCTAAAGTTCCATTAACATCAATTATCTTCTGCCCGGAAGTATTTGTCCAATTTTCACCATTTGCTTGTCCTTCATCTATTACCCATTTATTTTCAACCATCATCCATCCCTTTCTAATTTCCATTATATGCTGTTCAGATTTATTTTCAAATTCTTCTATAGTATTATTTAATCCTCCTTCAAAAAGATAATTTATTAAGCCTTCCTCATTCCAGACAATAGTTACTTTCCCGCATTTATTCATCATAAATTCATTATTTTCATCAAAACACTGGGGGATTGATTCCTGCATTGTTGGAACTGTATCTTTTGGACCTCCACATTCTTCTACTAAAAAATTTCCTTCTTTATCAAAACAAATCGGATGTAATTCTTTTAAATATCTATATTGTGCACATTCTGTCTTTACTCTTTCATTTTCATTATAACATTCCGGAGGAACACCATCTGATTTTTGTATATTATAATCAATCATTTCCCGATATTGTTCAAACAATTCAATTGAAGAATTTGGAACAAAACTCTCTGCAAATCCATCCCCTTCTACTGGTTTCATTAAAATTAATTCTTTGCACGCAGAAGTATCATTTTTATATTCGCATTTAACAGCCAAAGCAACCATTTTTTCACACTTTGCTTTTTGTTCAATGTCCACATTAGCCTCACAATTACATGTTCCGGGGTCGTCTATGCAACTTCTGATTTCCAGCATTAATGCATAAAAAGCATCTTTTTGAATTTGCTTTAATTCTTTAAGTTCTTTTTCAAGATTTTTTGGGGCTGTTTTTGGATTGCATTTTTCTTCTCTTAGCATTGCATTATAATCTTCCTGAGACAAAGCCTTACAATATTCATATGTTTTTTGAGTAAGCTCTGCTGTAAGCTGAGTTCTTTTCTCTTCTAAAACATAAACATCAAAATTCTCTGAAAGATTTTCCTCTTCTTCTATTTTATTAATAACTTCATCAACACTTACTTTAACATCATCTGCACTTTCTAAAGAAATTTTATCATTTACAACCTGAAGTTTTTTATGTGCTTTTTCAAGATTTTTAATAGCATCCTTTTCATTCTGGTTTTGAGAGTTAATTATTGCAGAATCTATCTCTTTTTCCCTTATTTCCAAAGCAACCTGAACTTTGTTCTCCCCTCCTGAAAAAAACAACTGAACATTATTTGTAAATCTATTAAATCCAGAATACATTTCTGCCTCTTCCTGAGCCAGGACTAAAGGAGATATTAACAACATTCCTATTAAAAATAGAATTATCACTTCTTTTTTCATAGAATAACATAAAAAACATTGTATATAAATATTACTTTTTTTATTTTTACTCTTTTTCTTTATACTTTAAAATACTCGGAAACTATTTTATTGAAATTCATTTCTGCATCTTCAGCTTTTTCCTTATTAATTTTCCCAAAAACCGTTTGTGTTTGAGCATAACATTCTACTTTTAAATTTTGATTTTCAATATAAATTAATAATTTTGAATCATCAGTATATTTAGAACCCAATCTCTCTTCAAATCTTCCTGTAACCCATTTATCTACATCATTTAATAAAAAAACAAGTAATTCTGGTTCATTTAAATAAAAATTATTTTTATCCCAAAATCCTAAATGTTCTTTCCATAAATTTATAACTTTTTTTGCAACATCAACATTAAAATCTTCTAATCTCATAAAATTGGATTTATCTTTAAGTTTAAAAAATTTATCTTCCAACTTGTTTCATAATACTAATAATATCAATCTGCAAGGAAAAACTTCATGAACTGGAATTTATAAAACCAATTAAAAAATACAAAACAATTATCGGTTTAATTAAAGAATTTGAATTATAATTAATTCCTTACTAAATAAATAGCCTGTGCAAGAAAATTAGCTTTTTGGTTTTTTTCCTTAATGCTCTCCAAAGCAAGTTTTTCAATAGATTTAAATCTTGCATTTCCACGCTTAAAAAACCCAGAATAAACTTTTTTATCTTTTCTCAACTTGTCTTTTAAATCCCAAATTTCATTCATTAATTTATCATATTCAAGAATAATTGAATAATCATCCATCTTCATTGCTTTTTCTTTATATTCTTTCAAATTCATAAAAAATCAAAAATAAAGTTGCTTTTAAGCATTGCCCTTAAGTTTCTTTCTTCTTTTAATCTCATTTTCCAGAGCATTTGCTCTGTAAATCCTATCAATTGAAAAAGCCATTAAATACCCCCCTAAATTCTCATCATTAAGAAAATTCTTCTCACAAAATCTTTTATCCATTAAAAAGATTTCGTATTGCTTTTTTAATTCTTCATCACTAAACTCTCTTGCCCAATTAGCATAAGGGGTTTTTATTAAGAAATCTTTTTCTCTTCTTAATTCAGTTAATTCTTGAAATTCTTCAATATATACATTTCCTTTATTATCCCTTTCATATCTGTCAAAAATATAATGATAAATAATATCCTTAATTTTCTTAAAAGAATCACTTACCTTCTGAACATTTTCTAATTTTCTTAATTCTGAATTTATTCTGTTAATTTTTCCTTCATTTCTCTTATACAAAATTTCTAATGATTCTGCCATATAAAATCCAGAATTATTCTGTTTTTAAGGATTATTATGGTTTATTTTCTTTGAACAACAACATTCCTTTTCACTTTTTTAGCCAAAACCAAAATTTTTTCCTTTCCTGTTTTCATATCTTTAATCTTAAATTTCTTTTTCTTAACTTCCTCAGCACCAACAAAAATTACCTGATTGTATTTGTAAGAATTAGCATATTCCATTGCTTTGCTGGGTTTTCCGTAAAATATTGAAACCCTGTTGTCTTTTTTTCTTAATTCATTTGCAATTTTAATAGATTGTTTATCTTCATTTAATGAAACAATTAAAATCTTATTATTTAATTCAGGAATCTTAGCTAAAAAACTTAATCTGTCAATTCCAAAACTTATTCCAGTGCATCTAATATTATTAAATTCATAACTCCCTCCTGCAGTTATTGTTTCCTTCATTTTTTTTGTTTTAATTTCAAAAACATTTCCATTGTAATAACTAAGTCCTCTTACTAAACTTGGCAAAAATTCTGCATCAACATTGTAATTTTTCAGATATTTTTTTAATTCTCTGACTTCGTTATAAGAAGAATATTTCTCAAATTCTTTTTTTGGTTTTTTTAATTCATCCAGAATTTTTTCTGCTTTTAATTTCTTTAGATTTTTTCTAACTTCATCTTCAGGTAATTTATCAATTTTATCAATTTCCCTTAAAATTTCTTCTCTATTTTCCTTAATTCCTGAATTATTTAAGATTTCATTAAGCAAATTCCTGTTTCCAAGACAAATCTTAAAATCAACCCCCAACTTTGTCAGAATTTCAGAAGTCAGACTTAAAATCTCAGCTTCATCTTTAACAGAACTTCCCACAACATCAACATCTGCCTGAACAAATTGTCTGAATCTGTTTGAAGAAACAGGTTCATCCCTGAAAACTTCGCCAATCTGATATCTCTTAAAAGGAAGTTTTTTGTTTTGCATTAATCTTTTTAACTGAAAAGTAAATTCATACCTTAAAGCAAGATTCCTTTCACCTTTGTCTTTTAATTTAAATACATCACTTACAGCTTCATCTTTTTCATTATCTCCTTTAACAAATTCTTCATATTCAACAACAGGGGTTTCAACAGGTTCAAATCCGTATTTTTCAAAAGTATCCACTAATATTTTCTTTATTTCTGTTCTTTTGAAAGCAGATTCATCAATGTAATCATTAAACCCTTTCACTCGACTGACTGTGTTCGAGGCGAGTGAACTAGGAATCTTTGATTTCTTGTTTACTAAACCAATTTTCATTTTAACCTCCTAATTCTTTGTGAAGTTTATCAACTTTCTTTATAATTCTCTTAATTATCTTCTCTATTAAAACTTTCCCCCCGCGTCCAAAGAAATCGCTTATCCTCCAGATAATAACCCTTCCTTTTAAAAAATCATAATTAAATAATTTCTTAGGAACATCATCTGCAACAATAATTACTTTATCAACGCTTCTTAATAATTCTGTGCTTACACTTTTAGGATTTCCCTTAAAAACAAGATTGAATTTTTTAGCAACTTCAACTTCAATCCCTTCAAAAGGCAAATCACCTTTAATAATTCCTGCACTAATTGCCCTTATTTTTTTATTTTTATTGATTTTATTAAAATACGCTTCAGCAACTTTGCTTCTGAATTTGTTGTGTTTACATATAAAAAGAATTTTCATTTATTTAACCTCTCATTTAATCTATCTGCTTTTTTCATAATTTTTTTAATAACTTTTCCAATGCTTTCAATGCTCAAATAATCTGCATCCTTTATCTTCCAGATAATAACTTTTTTTCCATATCTTTTATTTTTTTTAAATACTTTTGGAGGAACATCATCTGCAACAACAACTGTAATATCCTGCCAAATCATAATCCTGCTTGAAAGCCCTTTAACTTTTCCCTTAATCTCAAGTCCGAATTTTTTTGCAATATTAACTGTCTTTGGATTTAAAGGCATTCCCTTGAATAATCCAGCACTTTTTATCTGGATATTTTTATTCTTATTTATTTTCTTAAAATACACTTCAGCTATTCTGCTCCTAAAACGATTGTATCTACATACAAATAAAATATTTATTTTCCCTCTTTTCATTAAATAAAAAATAATTCCTAATATAAAAACCTTATTAAACAATTTCTTTTTCTAATAATCCATCCCAGGTCATTTCACCCAATCCAACTAAAGCCTCCTTATATGTAATAATTGGTTTTTCATATTTCATAAAATCATCAATAGCTATTCTCGGGCATGCAAGTTCAACAAAACAA
>CAZWUT010000040.1:0-5878 GCA_964636765.1 Candidatus Woesearchaeota archaeon
CTAACTGAGAACGAATCAAAAGCATATACTACCTTAATTGAACTTGGCGAGAGCACAGTTAGTGAAATAATGAATAACTCTATGATAAACTCTGGACGAATATATGAAATTTTACAATCCTTGGTAAATAAGGGTTTTGCAAGCGAAGTTATAAAAAATAAGGTTAAATATTTCACACCAGCAGATTCTTCAAAAATACAAAGTTACTTTGAAAAACAAGAGAAAGAATATCTTGATAAAAAGAATCAATTTTTAGATATATTGCCAAAAATTAATGAAAAAATAAATTCAAGGAAAAAACCCCCTTATGTAGAAGTTTATACAGGTCTAGAAGGGTTAAAGAGCGCATACCTAAAAGAAGCAGCTTTATACTCAAGAGGTACTGAGATCTTGATTATGGGTCTTCAAGTACCAAATTTTTATGGGGAAGATTTAATGAATTTTTTTGAATATTCTCTTTATTCCTTACGTGAAAGAAAAAAAATTAAAGTAAGAAAAATTTATAATGAAGAAGCTAAGGGTAAAACTTCAAAATTTGAACCCTCTGCAGAAATTAAGTATCTTCCACATATAGGAGTAACTTCAATAAATGTTTGTAAGGATTTGGTAATCATGGGGATATTTCAAGAATCTGGAGGCATTTTTATAGTTATTGAAGATAAAGAAACAGCAGAAAGTTTTAGAAAACAATTTGAATTTTTATGGAAAATTGCTAAAAAATAGTTCACCTCCCATTCACAGCGTTGCACCACTTTCCTCAATTTTTCAAGAAAAATAGCCCAGAATTATTCGGTTTATGTAGCTAAGTTAATCCTAAGGATAAACGCCCCCGCCAGGAATCGAACCTGGTCGCCCAGAGGGCCCGGATCTCAAGTCCGGTGCAATACCATTATGCGACGGAGGCAATGTATCTTATTAAGAAAGAAGGATTTTAAAGCTTATTGTTCTTTTATCAAATATGAAAGGAGTAAAACTTGATGTTCCTAGATATAAAAATTTTAACAATTATAGTTGCTTTGCTACAAATTTAGCAATGGTTCTAAGGTATTTTGGAGAAAAAATAAATCAAAGAGATGTTTTTGAAAAAGCTAAAGTTTATCATCCAAAAGATAAAAAACGAAATTTTGGTTGCACTGTCCCAAGCATTATGTTGGCCATAAAAAACAAAGGTTACAAAATGACTGCTTGGCACCATATAGATATTAAAGAAATAAAAAAATCTGGAAAAGAAATGGAGTTGTTTTTTAGTATATGGAAAAAACAAATTAAACAAGCAGAAAAATTAGGAATTTTGAAAAGTTATGATAAAGGAAATTTCTCTTTAATTAAAAAGTATTTGAACAAAAAAATTCCTGTAATTATTGGAATAAAATCCAAAACATTTTATCAAGGTGAGCCTGCATGGGAAACTAGTATATACAATAGAAGATGGCCAGAAGATACAAACCATGTTATTGTTATAACTGGATACAAATATGGAAAATATATTTACAACGATTCTTCTCCATTTCTAAAAGGAAATAATGGAAAAGATAAAAAAGTTTCTGAAACAAAATTGAAAAAAGCTTGGAAAGATGCTACTTATATTAAGAATGCTATTTTTGTCTTGGAGAAAAAATAAATAAAAATTAATTTATCCAAACAATTTTTTCCACCAGGGTCTTTTTAATTTAATTGGCTTATTATCTTTATCATAAACTTCATACTTTATTCTTGGTTTTTCCTTTAAAACAGGAACTTCCTGAGCAAGCTGTTTATTTGCTTCAATAATTGCATTTTCAACAATAGAACGAACATACCCCTGATTTATCAAAGCCCATTTCAAAGCTTCTTCAGTATAACCTTTTTTTAGATTTTTCTTAATATGATTTATAAGATTTTCTTTATAGTCTTTCCCCATATAAAAATCAGACAATCCAAGTTTAAAAAATTAGTTGTATTTAAAATCAATAAAATTTTATGGGTTTTTCCTTTCTGTAAAATTTAATTGCTTCTTCTAACCGAGATTTTGTATTTGCATAAATTGTCAAAAGTTTCTCACCTTTTTTCACCTTATTTTTAACATGCGCATATAAATAAATTCCTGAAGCCTTATCAACAGGGCATCCTGCAATTCTTGCAAGAGTGTTTATTTTTTTATTGTCAATTTCCTTAATTGTGCAGGAACTCTTTACAATGATATCTTTTTTAATTTTAGCAGGAAAAAGATTTTTTATTTTTCCTCTCTGGGTTTCTATGATTTCTTTAAATTTACTAAAAGCCTTTCCAGAATATAAAATTTCCTTAGCAAGTTCAATTCCTTTTCCTTTTTTTGCTTTTTTAGTCATTTCAAGAATTTCACCTGATAAAAAAAGAGATTTCTTTTCCAAATCAACAGGCCCTTTTTCCTTTGGAGCGAGAACTTTTATAACATCTATCATTTCCAAAACAGGCCCAATTCCATTTCCAATAGGCTGACTTCCATCTGTTAAAATAACTTTTAATTTTTTATGAAAATGCTTTCCTAATCTTTCAAAATCTTTTTTGAGTTCAAGAGCCTTGTGTTTTGGGACTTTTGCAGTTTTTCCATAAGGAATATCTATTAAAATATATTTGCTTCCTGCTGCAAGTTTCTTTGACATTATAGAAGCTAATAATTGGGATTTTGGGTCAATTTTCAGCATTTTCTCGACTTTAATTATTTTTGAATCTGCAGGAACTAAGCCTAAAGAACCTCCCCAAATCATGCAGGCATTTGTTTTTTTTACTATTTTTTTTAATTCCTCTAATTTGAATTCAACTTTTGCAAGAGTTTCTATTACATCTGCTGTTCCTGCTGCACTTGTAATTGCTCTTGAAGATGATTTGGGCATAATTAAACCTGCACTTGCACAAATAGCAACAATTATTGGAGTTGTTCTGTTTCCGGGAATCCCTCCAATTGAATGTTTATCAACTAAATTTCTTTGCTTAAGATTAATTTTATTTCCAGACTCAAGAATAGATTCAATAAGATAAGTTGTTTCTTTAAAATCAAGCCCATTTTCATACATTGCAGAAATAAATAAAGCAACTTCAGGTTCTGATAAAGAATTATTGACAATATCTTTTATTATTTCAAAAAATTCTTTTTTTGAAAGTTTTTTCTTGTTCAGTTTTTTCTTTATTAAATCCAGGCTTTTTAAAGAAGGCAAGAGACTTATCTGAACATTCTGTTTATTTTTTAATTTCAAAATATGTTTTATTTCAGATGAAATCAAAAGCTGATTTTCTTTTGTTAAACCTTCAACAACATCTATAACTGTTGAAAATTTCTTTGGGTTCTTGGAAAAAGTTTTTATGGTAACAGTATCTCCTGCATGAACGCCTATTTTTTCAGCAGTCTCCTTATGAATCATAACAACTGGCAAACCAGCATACCAATTTAGAAATTTTACTTTTAATTTCATCTTATCTCTTTTAGATTAAACAGAATTTTTTCTTTTTATATTTATTTAATTTGCAGATTCAATAAAAGTTCCTTTAATTTTCTTACCCCTATAAATCTCCAGAATTATTAATAAGTAAGCCAAAATCAAAGGACCTAAAATAATTCCTAAAATTCCAAACATGAATAAACCTCCTATCATTCCAATTAAAATTACTGATGAATTCAACTGGGTTCTTTTTGATACAAAAATCGGTTTAAGGAAATTTTCAATTACTGTTGAAATCAAACCAAAGATGATTATTCCAAATGCTGCAAAAGTATTTCCTGCAATAAAGAAATAAATTGCTGTTGGAACCCATATAATTGCTGTGCCTATAACTGGAAAGATGCCTGCAAGTGCAGCAAGTGCTGTTAAAAGAAGAGCATTGGGAACTTTAAATATAAAAAAACCAATACCTGCTACCAAACCCTGAACAATTCCAATAACCACCTGACCATATAAAATTGAAATGGTTATGTTTTTAGAAGAATGAAATAATTTAGTCTCAACATCTTTTCCAAAAGGAAGCAAACTTTTTATGTATTCTGTTAATTTATCACTATCCCTAAGGGCAAAGAAAAAAGTAAAAAACACAACCAAGAGTTGCAAAAAAATTGTGGGAAAATTTAGAATAATATTTGAAAGAGAATTCATCATAGAATTTGTTGTTTTTGTTATAAAAGACTGAATTGCTGAACCAATTTCTGCTGAAAAAGCTTCTGATTCAAATAAAGACGGAAAAATTGATTTAAATGGAGTTACAAAATCCATTTGCTGGGATGAAATATAAAACTTTATGGATTGGTTTATCATTATTGGTGCAAGATACCAAACCGGGATAATAACTAAAATAATTAATAAAATGCAAATAAGGGCTGCTGAAAGATTTTTTGATTTAAGAATTTTGTATAATCTTTTATAAAGAGGGATAAAAACAATAGTTAAAATAAATCCAACAATTATTGATAACAAAATTGGCTTTAATAAGAAAAATGACAAAATAAGAAGTATTGCTAAGATAATAGTAGTAGTAATTCTCTTAAAATATTCATTGTCCATTTTTCACCTCATAAAAAATAATTAAATTTAATATATAAAGTTATCTTATTTTGGCTCTGTTAAAACACCTGAAATTTTTTTATCGCGGTAAATCTCTAAAATAATCAACAAATAAGCCAAAATTAAAGGTCCTAAAATAACTCCTAAAATTCCAAAAAACATTATCCCCCCAATCATTCCTACCAACATTACAGAAGAATGCATTTTACCCATTTTTGCCAAAATAATCGGCTGGATAATACTTTCAAAAACAGTTGCCAAAAGTCCAAAGATTACAACCCCAAATGCAGAGGCATTATTTCCTGCAATAATTAAAAAAATTGAAACAGGGAGCCAGACAATTACTGTTCCAATGATTGGAAAAACTCCAACAAGGCAGGCAAGAATTGTTAGTAAAAGCGCATTTTCAACTCCAAAAATAAAAAAGCCTATTCCAACAATAATACCCTGAGCAATACCTGTCAAAATCCTCCCATAAATAACTGAATTTGTTATTTCTTTAGAAGAATTAAATAATTTATTCTGGACTTCTCTTGAAAAAGGCATAAGGCTTCTTAGATAATCTATTATTATTTCCTTATCTCTTAAAACAAAGAAAAGCGTGAAAAAAAGAACAAGTAAATAAAGAAAAAGTGTCGGAATATTAAGGATAAATTTTGAAATTGATGCAAGAGCAGAATTAGTAAATTTTGTCATAAAAGAATTCGTTGCTGAACTAATTTCTCCAGATAAGGAATTTGAATTTAAAAAAGAAGGAAATATTTTTCCAAAAGCAGAACCTAAATCAATTTCCTGAACTCTCTCAAAAAAAGAAGTTGCCTGATACATTGCTATTGGTGTTAAATACCAAATAATGGCTATGATTATAATTATTAAAAACAAACAAATTATCCAGGCAGACAGATTTTTTGAACCTGATTTTTTGTAAAGCCAATTATATAAAGGCAAAAATACAAAAGCAAGAATTCCCCCAAGAATTACTGCAATCAAAAGAGGTTTCAAAAGAAGATATGTGAGAATAATTAAAACAAGCAAAATTAAAGTTGTTGCAATTTTTTTGAAATAATCGTCTACCATCCTCTTAAAATACTAAATGTTTTGCCTTATATAAAGTTGTTCTTTTAAAATACGGCAAAACTTTTATAAACTTGTTTGATGAAATCTAAATATGAATTTCCTAAAAAAGATTGTTGATAAAAATTTTGATGAATCTGTGCATTTGCAGTTTCAGAAATTTTCTAAAGGAGAATTCAGGGATAAAGCAATAATTGAAGCTAAAAACTCCAACGGAAAATACACAATTAAAACTTCTGCTGAATTTGCAAATGAATTGGTAATTCAGTTGCCACTCTCTGTTTGATGAGGGCGCA
>CAZWUT010000041.1:0-5615 GCA_964636765.1 Candidatus Woesearchaeota archaeon
GCCCCCCACCAGGCACCCCCGTGTACATGAACTTTTAAGAAAGGAGGGTGCTACACTAGACGGTCAGATAACGCCCACGTCATTAGGGGGTGTTAAAAACAGTCAGGATTATATGAGATTTAAGGAAGAAATGATTCCTGAACTTAATAATTATGAACGTTGGTGCAGAACCCTTGGAAATTCTTTTAGAGTAAAAATCTCTGAAAAGGACAGGGAAAAAATCTCTCAGCAATTAGATGCTGCACATGTGGATGTTTCTCCGGAGCAGGCAGTTTCATTATCAATTGTATCCTTTTTAGTGATATTTTTTATGGGTCTTTTTTTATCAGTTTCAATTGCTCTGTTAAAAGGAAGTATTACAGATTTTCCATTATTTCTTTTTATTTTAATTTTAGTTGTAGGTATTTTTGTTTATTATTATCTTAATTCTTATCCTCAAAGACTGGGAAATAAATGGAGGTTAAAAGCTTCATCACAAATGGTTCCTGCAATTTTGTATGTGGTTGTTTATATGAGGCATACTGCTAATCTTGAAAAGGCAATTGAGTTTGCATCTGAGCATTTGCAGTTTCCATTAGCACTTGATTTTAAAAAAGTTTTTTATAATGTGGCTGTTGGTAAATTTTCAACAATAAAAGAAAGTCTGGACCATTATCTGGAAAGTTGGAGAGGTTATTCAAATGAAT
Source organism: Candidatus Woesearchaeota archaeon (assembly GCA_964636765.1). Lineage (GTDB taxonomy): Archaea > Nanobdellota > Nanobdellia > Pacearchaeales > GW2011-AR1 > MWBV01. The sequence continues at coordinate 687 of CAZWUT010000041.1, forward strand.
TTGTGGAATCTTTTCATTTGATTGAGAGTAGTTTATTTGAACCAGATAATTCAAGAAGAATAGCAACTTTGGAAAAATCCCTGCAGGTTGTTTTAGATGGTGTTTATGAAAAGATGCTTAAATTTACCCACAATGTTAAGGCTCCTTTGACAAATGTTTATATGCTTGCAGTTATGCTTCCTATTCTTGGTATTGCTTTAATTCCTTTGGCTTCTGCAATGGTGGGTGGAATGCTTAAAATAGGACATATTTTTATTTTGTATAATCTTATTATTCCTTTTATGGCTTTTTTTATGATGGATAAAATTTTAGAAATGCGTCCCGGAGGCTATGGTGAAACCACTTTATTGGAAAAAAATCCCCTTTATCATGAATATAAAAACAAAGGACCTCATTTTACTGCTTTTATTGCGTGTTTGCCTTTTTTTATAATTGGCTTTTTGCCCTTGCTTTTCCATTTTACTGCTTTGCCATTTATGCTGGGTCTTTCAGGAAGTGATTTTACTTTTGGTGAATTAGGTTTGGGTTTTTCAGAAGGAATGGCAAATACTATTTTATTTGATTTTAAAGAAACTGCATCTGGAATTAAGGGCCCTTTTGGAGCAGGGGCTCTGCTTTGCAGTTTGTTTATTCCTTTGGGAATTGCATTGTTTTTTTCTATGGCATACAGAGACAGAACTAAGAATTTAATAAAAGAAAGAAATAAGACAAAACAACTTGAATCAGAATTTAATAATTCTTTATTTCAGTTGGGAAACAGGCTGGGTAATGGAGTTCCTCCTGAATTGGTCTTTGATAAGGTTGCAGAATCATCTAAAGGTTTGGTGAGCGGGGAATTTTTTAGAAGAGTTAATTATAATATTCGGCAAATGGGAATGAGTGTTGATAAGGCCGTTTTTGATTCAAGAAGAGGGGCAATTATTTTCTTTCCTTCTGATTTAATTGCTACAAGTATGAGGGTTTTAATTGAATCTTCAAAAAAAGGGCTGAAAATTGCAGCTGTAAGTTTAATGAGCATTTCTGAATATGTTAAGAATATAGGAAAGATTACTGAGAGATTAAAAGATATGCTTGCTGAAGTTCTTTCAGATATGAAGAGCAATATGACTTTTTTAGCCCCCTTGCTTTCTGGAATTGTTGTGGGCTTGGCTTTAATGATAACTTCTATTTTGAATAAATTGGATTTAGCAGCTTTGGCTGGACAGGACATTGTGGGTTTGGGAGGGGGTCTTGAAGGTGTTTTGGATATTTTTAAGGTTACTGATATGATTCCCCCATATTATCTTCAGATTGCAATTGGAATTTATTTAATTCAGATTATTTTTATTCTTACTGGAACACTTGTGACTGTTGATTCTGGTGAAGATAAACTGCAAAGAATGAATAAGATAGGGCAGAACCTGAAGAAAGGAATTGGACTTTACTTTGTTGTTTCATTAGTTGCAACTATTGCATTATTTATCTTGACAAGTGTTGTATTGGGAAATCTGACAAGTTAATTAATTTTATAAACTTATATTTGTTTAAGAGTTTATGGAAAGTAAAAGAGGTTTTTCTGTAATTTTAGCTGTTGTTATTTTGATTGTTTTTGCATTCTTGGTTTTTGGAAGTATTTTTGTAATGAATAATGATTTCGTAAATGGGGAAGAAAAGCAAACACAACTGGGAAGTGTTAATATTAATCTTGATTTAGAAAATGCAATTCTTGATGGAAATACAATTAATGCAGTTGTTAAAAGAAATGAGGGTTCTGGAGATTTAATTGCCATTAATTTTATTCTTGAAGATGGAACTTCTGTAGGCATAATTAAAAAAGAGACAACTCTTGCTGAAAACCAGACAGAGGTGTTTGTTCTTGATTTAAATGAAATTAGTTTAGAGAATGCAATTGCAATTTCTGTTGCACCTATTTATAAATTAGATGATGGTGAAGAAGTTACAGGAAGCTCCAGTAGCAGAATTTCTTTTGTAGATTTTAATTAATTTTATAAACTTGGGTTCATTGGGGGGGTTATGAAAAAGGTGATGAATACACAGGGAATTATCACAGAGTATCTGCCTTGGCTGATTATAGGACTGGGTGTATTGGTGATTGTTATGATTGCTATATTTCTCTTTAAAGAGAAAGGGGTGTCTATGATAGACCAAATTAAAAATCTTTTTAGGGGGAGATAATGGAAATAACTGTAGGAACAATTATAAAAATCATTATTGCTTTGTTAGTGATTGCTGCAGCATTTTATGGTCTTTATATTGTTTTTAAAAATAATGTTTCTGATTCTTTTGAAGGAATTGGTCTGGAAAATGCTGTTAAATTTTTTGTAGTTTTGTTGTAAAATGAATAAAAAAGCTTTTTTGCTTGCAGAAGAGACTTTAAAAATAGTTGTTGCAGTAATCTGCATTGTTTTTTTGGCATATTTTTTAACTTCACTTTACCTTTCTAAAACAGGGGGGGAAAAGGCAAGATTTGCAAATGATGTTTTAAATACTATTGCTGGAAAAATAAATCTTCTTCAGGACGGAGATTTTTTTGAGCAGGATATTCCAAATCCCCAAGGATGGCATCTTTTTGGGTTTAGTGATTCTGTTAAACCAAATTCTTGTTTGGGAGAAAATTGCATCTGCATTTGTCCTTATGCTTTTGATTATCAGGACAGATTTAACAGGCAGCAGAAAAAATGTGATAATAAGGGAGGTTGTTTAGTTATTGAAGAATTAAGAGATGTTCCTCTTGATATTAAAATAACTGGAACAAATCCTCTTTTGTATATTAAAGTTGAAAAAGATAATGGGAGGGTTTTAATAAGTAAAAAATGAAAAATAAATTTTTCACCAAGCAAAAATTAAAAATTTTAGTTCGCTTAGCAGAGCAGAACGAAGGCAAAAAATTCTTAGCAGAATTTTTAGTTTGTCCGCCAAACATAGGGGGTTTTTATCGAGCAAATGAATTTTGAACAAATGATAAAATATATAATCTGGTTTATTTTTCTTGGTCTGGCTCTTATGGGAGTTATGACTCTTTTAAAAAAAGGAGGTGTATTTTAATGAAAAATCTTTTTAATAAAAAAAATAAAGGAGAATTATCCACTCAGCAGATAATTTTGCTTATAATTCTGATTGTTAGTTTTGCAATTATTTTATTTTTGCTTTTTAGATTAAATTTTGGAGGTGAATCAGAAAAAGATGTTTGCCATAATTCTGTTGTTTTGAGAGGAAATTCTGTTGCATCTGATGAGGCTTTTCCATTGAAATGTTCAAGAAGTTATGTTTGCATAACTAAAGACAAAGGTTGTGAAGAATTGTTAAACCCTGAAATAATGAAAGTTAAAACCCAAGAAGAAATTTATCAGGTTCTTGCAGATGAGATGGCTAATTGCTGGTGGATGTTTGGTGAGGGAGAAATAGATTATATTGGAGATAAGGCTCTTGAAAGAAATTATTGTTCTGTCTGTTCCCAAATTTTATTTGATGAAAGTTTAAATGAAATAGAAGGAGTTAATGGAAAGATTAACAAAGATGCTCTTTATGATTACATGTCAAAAACAGAAATTGAGGAAGGACAGACTTATTTGGATTATCTTTTTGGAACAAGTGATGTTGATTCTTTAAAACAGGAAGTTTTGCAAAGCAGTGAAAATGATTTGGGTGTTGGAACTTTTGGAAGCATCGATGTTGGAGAACAGGCCTTTGTTTTAATGGGAATCAAAAGCCAAATTGGAAATACTTATAAATGGATTGCTGTAGGTATCGGGGTTGTTTCTTTGCCTGTAATTATTTTTGGTTCAACTGTTGCAGGAGTGATTATTCTGACAGGGGCGGTTGTAACAGGAACACAAGGAGGAGATATTGCAATGCTTTTTCAGCCTGAAATTGGAGGAATAATTGTTGAAGGCAAGGGCATTAAAAATGAGTTTTTAGCACCCACTATTGTTCAGGTAAGGCAGGGGGTTCTTGATTCATTTAATTGCAAGGAAATTGTAACTTTGAGTTAGGTTTATTAATTATAAAATTTTGTTTTTATTATGGGGTTTATGAAAAAAAGAGGCGGGAATAAATCAGGTGAATTGCTTATAGGAAATGTTGTTTTTATTTTATTAAATCTCTTATTTTTGACAGTTTTGGTTATTTTTTTATTAAAACAAGGGAATGGAGCAGGAACTCTTGAACAGATTTATGCAAAACAAATTGCTTTGGTTATTGATTCTGCAAAACCTGTAATGATAATTAAAATGGATATGGAAAAAGGTATGAAAATTGCTGAAAAAAATGGGGTGGATTTTTCAGAAGCTGTAAGGATAACAGGAAATACTGTTTTTGTTAAATTAACTGAAAAAGGAGGTTATAGTTATTCATTTTTTAATGATATTAATGCAGTAGCATATCAAGATGTAGAACCTGGAATGTATGTTTTAACTATAAATGAAGAATGATTTTTTTTAATATGGATAAATTAAGAAACAATAAAAGGGGTTCTGATAAAATGATTTCTATTTATTGGTTTGTGATTCTTGGGCTTGTAGCTGCGGGAATTTTTGCAATGGTTTATCTTTTTTACAGTGCTCCTTATGATGTTCGTGAAATAGAAGCGAGCATTCTTACAAATAAAGTCGCAGATTGCATTTCAAATAAAGGAATACTGAACCAGGATTTATTTGCAGGTGAAGGAAATTTTAGCAATGATTTTGATTTTATTTCAGAATGCAATCTTATCTTTGACACAGAAGAAAAAGATTGGGAAGGAAAAACCCAATATTTTTTTGAAGTAAGTTTTTTTGGTGTTGATGATTTAGGGAATCCTTTATTTTCAAAAGCTGAGGGAAATATAAACTGGAAAGAAGGTTGTTATATTTTTGATAAAGATAATGAAGATTATGAGGTTTTGCCAAAGTGAGTCAGAAAAAGATTATATTCAGTAGATTCTTCACGAGA
>CAZWUT010000042.1:0-3010 GCA_964636765.1 Candidatus Woesearchaeota archaeon
TATTTAATCACAAAATTCTTCTATAAAATATTTTATTGTTAGTTCTTCATTTGTTGCTTTTTTAACTGTTTCATCCCATCTATACAATCTTCCATATTTGAAAAGATTCTCTTTTAAAAATTGACTAACTTTTTCATTATTATAATCAGGATTTTTTACATCTTCTTGATTTAGAATGTTTTTTACAATATAACTCTGGAGCTGGGAAGCAAAAACTTCTCCTAACATGTAATTATGGTAATAAACAGGCGCTCCTACAAGATGAATTTTTGAAGCCCAGTCTGGTTCATCTCTGAAAAAATCAATTTTTTGGTATTTTTTAGTTAAATCCCACCAGAGTTTGTTTAAATCCTGTTCAGGATTTTTATAAAGTTCTTTTTCAAAATGATACATAACCTGGCACCATCTTGAAAAAACAATCTCTCTTAATTTTAGCTGTTTTCTGCCAAGTTCAGAAACTTTTTCAATTTCATTTTCATCTATGCCGCAGTAATTCTTTATGAAATTTGAATTTTTTGAATTTCTTCCAAAAAGAAGTGCAATTGCTTCTGTAATAAAAGTGTGTGCATGGCTTCTTAATAAAAAAGGAAATTCTGGATTAAAATTTTTGTCATAAATTCCATGACCTAATTCATGCAAGGTAGTGTCCATCCATTTTTCATCATTTTTAGTATTTTGAATAATCCTGACATCTCCGCTGTTGTCAATATCAATGCAGCATGCATGCTGATATTTTCCTGGTTTTTCATATAAATCAGATTTATCCAATATAGGTTTAACATCAAACCCAATTCTGCTGTAAAATTTAACTGCTTTTTCAATTACATCATCTTTGTAAAATTTATCAAAATTAACTTCATAAATCTCAGGGGCTTCCTGGAAAAATAAATCATGATAATGCCAGGGTTTTAATTCTGAAACTTCAAGATTATACCTTTTTGACAAAGCATTATCTACTTCATTTTTTATTTCTTCAAAAGGGATGTTTGTTTTTTCCTCTAAATCATAAAATATCCTGTCAATTTCCTCTTCTTTTTGTTCATTAAGTTCTAAAGACATTTTAAAATAATTTTCATATCCAAGACTTTTTGCAAGTTCATTTCTTAATTTTATAATTTCAATAACCTGTTTTTCAACAATTTTGCCCTGCTTTTTGCTTGCTTCCCATGCCTGCTTTAATTTCCCTGAATCTGTTTCTTTTTTTAAAATATCCTTAATTTCATTATCAGTAAGTTTTTTTCCATTGATTTCTGCCCTGAACAAATTAAAATTCTTTTCAACTTCTGTGGATTTTTCAAGAATTTTTTTTAATAAATTAATATCTCCCTGAGAACCCAAATATGCTTTATGAAGCAATTCAAGCTGTCTTTTCACCATTATATCTTCAATTTTTTCATTTAGGAATCTGTTAATTTTCTCAAAATTTTCTTTATTATGAAAAAATTCCTCTATTTTTACAGCATATTTTTCATATTCTTTGTAAAGTTCATCTTTTCCAGTTATTATTGCATCAAAATACAATTCATATGCTTTTTTTTGGATTTCCTTTATTTCTTTATTTTGTTTTTCAAGAAATTCTTTTATTTCATTTTTCATGAAATTTTCAAAACCAAAAACTTTATAAAATATATGTTTCTTCAAAATATATAAATTCTAGAAACTATTCTAATTATTCTAGTAAAAATGGACGAGAATTCAAAAATAAATCTTGATAAGTATGTTCTAAAGACAGGAACTTTAACAATAGGTATTGTCTGCAAAGATGGAATAGTTCTTGCTGCAGATAATAGACAGAGTTATGCTTCTGGGAATGCTGTGGCATATATTGCAGGAACTGCTGAAAAAGTTCATGAAATAAATGACAGAATTTTAGTAACAACTGCCGGGGGCGCTTCTGATTCCAGAAGAGTAATAAAATTAGTTAAAGCCGAAATAAGATTAAAAGAATTAAAAAGCAAAAGAAAAGTCAGTACAAAGGAAGTAGCATCATTAATGTCAAATATGTTATTTCAAAACATTAGACAACCTTCAATGATTCCAAGCATTGCACATTTTTTAATTGCAGGATATGATGAATCCGGAATAAGCCTTTATGAAGCATCTCCAGACGGATATTTGCAGGAAATAAAGACATATCAAGCAACAGGAGCTCCTTTTGAAAGTTTGGGTATTTTTGATGTTGATTACAACCCAAAAATTACAATAGATGAAGGAATAAAACTTGCAAAAAAAGTTTTCAATGCCACAAAAGGAAGACAGCCAGGAGTTGGTGATGGTTTTGACATCTATACAATAAAAGAGGATGGAATAAAAAAAGTCTCATCTCAAAAAGTAGTACCTGAGATGGTGGACAAAAACCAATAATTTTCAAATAATTTAAAATGGGAATTTTAACAAGCATAAAAGAGAAACTCCATGGAAAAGTTAAAGAAGCCAATTTTGAAGGTGCAAATATTGTCCTTTATACAGACAATGAGGACTTTTTCATAAACGGAGAATCAAAGATAAAAGAAATCGTAGATGAAATTAAAAAAAGAATTGAACTTCGTGCTGACCAAAAAATTCTTCCAGGCAAGGAAATAACTGAAAAAAAAATCAGAGAGATTATCCCAAAAGATGCAGAAGTTGAAAACATTATTTTTGACCAACAAAGAAGCATTGTGGTTATTGAAGCAAAAAAACCCGGCATGGTTATTGGAAAAAACGGTTCAATTCTTGAGGAAATAAGAAAACAAACTTTATGGATTCCCCAGGTTCAGCGTTCAGCTGCAATAAAAAGCAAAATAACTGACAACATCAGAGAAGTTCTTTATGTGAATAACAATTACAGAAGAAAATTTTTAAATGAAATCGGAGAAAAAATTTACAAAGGATGGAATCCTGAAAAAATGGATATATGGGTAAGATTAACATGTTTAGGAAGTGGCCGACAGGTAGGAAGAAGCTGTTTTTTATTGCAGACTCCAAATTCAAAGATTCTTTTGGATTGTGGAATAGATGTTGCATCAAA
>CAZWUT010000042.1:3020-5580 GCA_964636765.1 Candidatus Woesearchaeota archaeon
TTCCTGAATTTAATATTTCAGATATTGATGCAGTTATATTAAGTCACGCTCACCTGGATCATTCTGGTTTAATGCCATATCTTTATAAAATGGGATATAAAGGTCCAATTTATATGACTGCACCTACCCGTGATATTGCTTCTCTTTTGGCATTAGATTTTATTGGAGTTTCTTATAAACAGGCTACTACCCCTTTATTCTCATCAAAAGATGTGAGTGAAATGGTTAAGCACAGTGTTTGCTTAAATTATAATGAAGTTACAGATATAGCCCCTGATATAAGAATAACATTCTATAATGCAGGCCATGTTTTGGGTTCTGCCCAGGTTCATATAAATATTGGAAATGGTTTGCACAATTTTGTTTATTCAGGAGATATGAAATACGGAAAAACAAGATTATTAGATCCTGCAGTAAACAAATTTCCAAGAGTTGAATCAATTCAGGTAGAATCAACATATGGTTCTAAAGAGGATATTCTTCCTTCAAGAAAAGAAACAGAAAAGATATTTATTGGCCTGGTTAGAGAAACTGTTGAGAAAGGCGGAAAAGTCTTACTTCCTGAATTAGGATTAGGTCATGCTCAGGAAACAATTATAAGGGTTGAAGAAGCAATCCGTACAGGAGAACTTCCAAGAATTCCAATGTATATAGACGGAATGATGTGGGATATTAATGCAATTCACACTGCTTATCCTGATTTTTTAAGCAGTAATATAAGGTCTCTAATTTTTCAGGATAAAAACCCTTTTACATCAGATATTTTCAAAAGAGTAGGTTCTCCTCAGGAAAGAAAAGAAGTAATTGAAGGCGGACCATGCATAGTTATTGCAACTTCAGGTATGCTTGTCGGAGGGGCTTCGGTTGAGTATTTAAAGGAATTTGCAGATAATAAAAACAATCTTTTGATTTTAAGCTGTTATCAGGGACCTGGTTCTGTTGGTAGACAATTACAGGACGGAGAAAGAGAAGTTTCACTTGGGCAGGATTATGGAGGAAAAAAAATAACTGTTAATATGCGTGTTGAATTAGTAAATGGTTTATCACCTCATTCTGGAAGAAATGAATTAATAGGATATTTCAATAATATGAGACCAAAGCCAAAAAGAATCATTATAAATCACGGAGAAGTTTCAAAAGCTCTTGATTTAGCTTCTGCACTTTACAAACTTAATCGTGTTGAAACTACTGTTCCGAGAAATCTTGAAACTCTGAGATTAAGATAAGTTTAACTTCTATTTCTCTTAAACAAAACACTTATAAACTTTAGTTAATATCTATGAACTATGGTTAATAAATATAAACCTGAGTTAACTAATTTGCAGCAGGGAATCCTGAACTTGTTATTTGTAAATCCTACTAAAGAATTTAATATGTTCAGATTATCCAAAATTTTAAGTGTTTCTCAGCCTGCAGTTAAAAAAGCAATACCTCTTTTGGAAAGGAAAAATTTTATTATGCTGGAAAAAGATAAAGAATCAAAGAGATATTCCGTTTCCTTAAACAGAGATAATGAACAGATAGTCTTTATGAAAAGGGCAAAAAATATTGAGATGGTTTACAATTCAGGTTTAATTTCTTTTTTATTTGACTCCTTTCCGGGATCAACCATTATTTTATTTGGTTCTTATTCTAAAGGAGAAGATACAGAAAAATCAGATATAGATATTGCAATTATAGGTGCTTCAGAAAAAGAAAAGAATCTTGATAAATTTGAGAAGTTTCTTGAAAAAGAAATAATAATTAATTTCTACAAATCTTTTAAGGAAATAAAAGATAATAATTTAAAGAATAATATTTTAAATGGAATAGTTCTTTCAGGAAGTATTGAGTTATGAAATCATTAAAAACCTTCGAAGAATTTGTAAAAAAAGGTGTTGTAAAAAAACAATCTCCAAACTTGGAAAGGGCTAAATCTCTGATGAATGAGGCAATAAGGAAAAAAGATTTTTTTGATAAAGTGATTAAAAAATTTTCTGTTGAAAATACAGATTCAAATTATTTGGTTGAAACAAGTTATGATATTCTTATTGAGTTAATTAGGTCTAAACTATTTTTAAAAGGGTTTAATTCTTCAAATTCGCATGAAGCAGAAATTTCATATATGAGAAATTTGGGTTTTAAAGAACCTGACATAAATTTTATGAATTCTTTAAGATATTATAGAAATGGAATTAAATATTATGGAAGAGTCTTTGAGAAAGAGTATGCTTTAAAAGTATATAATTTCTTAATTAAATTATATCCTAAATTAAAGTAGGTGAAAATAAAGTGAAACACAATCTAAAGATAACACTAATCCTTATTTCAATGTTTATTGTAGCACAATTTATAGGATTATATGTTATAAATCATTATTCAAATCCTGATAATCCCCTTCCTTATGGAATGGAAACCCCCAAAGTTGAACAGGAAACAGATTATTACAGTTCTTTTTTACCGTCGATTGTAATTGCATTTATCTTTGCAATAGTTTTATTGATATTACTAACAAAGTTTAAACTCGCATTTATTTTAAGATTATGGTTTTTTGTAGTAATATTAATTGCAATTGGAATTT
>CAZWUT010000043.1:0-2741 GCA_964636765.1 Candidatus Woesearchaeota archaeon
TTATTGGGACTTCTGGAAGTTTTCATAAACTTTTAGGAATTATTTTAGTTCTTTTTGGAATTGGCGGATTTTTTGTTTATCGGAAGTTGAGATAAAATTTATTTATCTCTATAAAAAAACTTATTTGTAATTTTCTTATTAATTAAATGAATTTTGTTTGCTTGGTTTAGTAAAACTTTTGAAGAACAATTTTTGAAATAGCAAACTTCAATTTCCTTGCCTTTCTTTTTTACTCTCTTTAATAATTCGGTAAAATCACCGTCTCCAGAGATTAGAACAACTTTGTCAAATTTATCATTATAACAATCTTCAACCATATCTAATGCCAGAAAGATATCATCTCCTTTAATTGTGTGATATTCTTCTCCTAAAATATTTAATCGAGATTTTCTTGTGCATAACCTAACCCAAAAATTCTTTAATTTGTTTAACCTATCAAAAAGTATTTTTTGTTTAGACCATATTTTATCATTTAGCTTCTTTTTTATGTGGGCATTGTAGTAATACACTTTCACTAATTTATCCTGTTTGCATAAATATTTTACATAGTTTTCAAAATCAAAATTTAAATCACTAAAATTTTTATTGAGTGAAGTTAAGCCACCGTAAAAATTAGCACCATCAATATAAACAGAAACTCTTTTCACCATTTTAAAAAAAATCCCCAGTGTTAGACACAGCTGGGATACATAGCGGGATGTCCGAAGACTTAAGGCAATCCCTGTTACCTTATTTGATTGAATTAATGCAGTTATATAAAACTTTCGTTAAGCCAAAAATCCTGGCAGACCGCTACCAGCTTTCCCGTGGCATAAAAGCTTTTGAAAAATAAAAATATAAAAACCCAAATTCTTTATTTTAATTATGCCTATAAAAAAAGATTTGAAAAAAAGTTCTAACAGAAGAACATCAAGAAATTTTGTTATTGCACTTTCAGTTGTTAGTATGATTGGTTTCTTAAGTATAATGATTGAAAGTCTGTTTTATTTTGATGTTTCAGGTTATATTGATACTCTTTGGCTGGTTGTTTTGGGTTTGGGACTGATTCTTGAAACAACAATAAAAGAATTAAAGTCTGTAAAGAGGAGAGGTTTAACATCAGATTATCTTGGAAAAATTACAATGGTTATTGTCGGAAGTTTGGCGATTATTGCAGGAATTTTAAGTTTACCCCAGATAAATGTTCAGAATGCTTCATTTCTTGCAGTAAAAGGGATTATAAGCATTTTAGCAATAATTTTCATAATATTGCAAACATGGGTTACAAAAAGTGATTAAAATGGGACATAGAGTTCATAGAATCAGATACAGAAGAACATTTCCAACATTAGCATTTATAATACTTGTTTTTGCAGGTCTTTGGCTTCTTAGAGAATTGGAAATTATTGATTTTAAACTTCCATGGTTGCCGGTTGTTCTTATAGTAATTGCTATTGGAATTATTTTTAACAGGTTGCTTGGGTGATTAAATAATAATTCTGTAAAAGAATTATTTACCTAAAGCAACAAGAATTCCTCCTGCAACAATCAATCCTGCTCCTAATCCAACTTTCCAGTTAATTGTTTCTCCCAGAAAAATAACTGCAAGCAAAAGAGCAAATACCACACTTAATCTGTCAACTGGGACAATCTGTGAAACTTTTGCACCTTTCAGAGCAACAAAATAAAATAACCATGAAAGAGCTCCTGCAATTCCACTAAGAATTATATAAAAAAAAGCTTTATTGTTTTCAATAATGGGTTTTATATCATGAAATTTTCCCTGAAAAAGAATTAATACAAAAAGAAAAGCTGCCATAATTACTGCCCTAATTGCTGTGGCTGTATTTGTATCAACACCCTGCAGACCTATTTTCCCAAATATTGCGACAAGTGCTGCAAAGAATGCAGAAAGCAAAGCAAAAATAACCCACACCACCATTTTATTTTTTATTTTCAGGAAAGAAGATTATATAAATTTGTTGTAAAAATATAAAAACTTTCTTAAATTCATTGTTTTATGAAAAAAGAAAAAAATCCTGAAATAAAGAAAAAAATAAATTATTCTTCTCAGGGAAAAAAGAATCGTGCTGCCGGACAGAGATTTGAAGCAAAAGTGCGTGAGAATCTTGAATCAATGGGTTGGATTGTGGATAAATGGACTAATACTGTAGATTATAAAAAATGGAAACTTGTGCCAGCTAAAAGAAAATACAATCCATACTCAAAAATAATGATTATTGGAACAGGTTTTCCTGATTTTATCTGCATTAAACACAAACAAGAAAGAAATCCTGGAAAAAATGAAAAAAACTTTGATATAATAGGGGTTGAAGTTAAAAGAAACGGATATTTAGATAAAGTTGAGAGGGGGATGTGTTTTTGGTTAATTGAAAATAATATTTTTTCAAGAATTTTAATTGCAAAATCAAAAAAAACAGGAAGAAAAATTGAAGTTGAGTATGTCGATTTTGAAAAAAAATACAATAAAACTTAAAAAATATGTTTTTGTATTAAGAAATGGATAAAAAAATAAAATATTTTCTGGTTGGTGTAGGAGTATTAATAAAATTAATTGGATTTCCTTTAAATTCCCATTGTCCTACAGCAGAAAATTTGGGAAATAAAGTTTGTAAAACCTTTGAAGAAAAAATAGACTATGTCGAGAATCTAAGAAATATTAATTACAATTTTTATAATTTCTATCACAATAAAAATTAAAAAAGAAAAAAATTTCTATGATTTATGGGCAGAAAAATAAT
>CAZWUT010000043.1:2751-5504 GCA_964636765.1 Candidatus Woesearchaeota archaeon
TTTAATGCTGATTTTTTTAGTTTTGAATGTTTCTGCATCTTGTGATAAAGATCAAATTGACATAAATTCTGCTTCTTTGGAAAATATGATGAAAATAAAAGGTCTTGGAGGAGAAGGGATTATTGCACAAAGAGTGATTGATGCACGGCCTTTTGATTCTCTGGATGATTTAATTAAGGTTAATGGAATAGGTGAAAAAACTCTTGAAAAAATAAAAGACCAGAATTTAGCCTGTGTTGCAAATTCACAAGAAGATGAGGAAATTGAAGAAGAACCTGAAGAAGAAATACCTGTTAAAAATGAAACAAAAGAAGATGAAGAAACTAATGAGAATGAAAACCTAAATAATCAAACAGAAGATGAACAAAATAAAACATCTGAAAGAGGAAAAGAGAACAAAAATTATTATATTTACGGGGAAAAATCAGAGAGTATTCAGAAAACAAACAGGGAAATAATAAATTTAACAAAAGATATAAAAACAGAGGAATATAAGGAAATTTCAGACAAGAATAATTTTGCAATTTACGGATTAATGTTTTTCTGTTTCTTGCTTTTATTTTTGTTTATTTCAAAAAGAAAAAGCCGTTTTAATAAAAATGAATTCAGATAAAAAAAATTTAGAAACCAAAGGAATCAAAGCAGTTTTAATTATAGAAGTTATGGGAAAACCTCCTGAACACCTCACTGAAACTCTTAATAGCCTTATTGAACATATTGATAAGGAAAAAGGCGTCAGTGTTAAAAGCAAAAAACTAAATGAACCAGTTGCCCTTAAAGAAAGAAATGATTTTTTTACTTCTTTTGCAGAAGTTGAGGTTGAAGTTGAGCAAATTCTGCATTTGGCAATTTTAATGTTCAAATACATGCCTTCACATGTTGAAGTTGCTGAACCTGAATTAATTGCACTAACAAACAGCGGATGGACAGATATTCTCAGTGAATTAACAAGAAGACTTCACGGCTATGATGAAGTTGCAAAAATTCTGCAATACCAGAACGGAGTAATGAAGAAAAAACTTCAGGAGATGGGTGTTAAAGTTGAAGTTGCTGATAATTCTGAGAATGAAGGAACAAAAAAAGAAAAGAAAGAATAACTATCTTTTCCTGCCTTTGGCAATTTTATCAAAATCTATTTTTCTATGCTTTGATTTTCCGTATTTTAAGAGAAATATTAAAAATAAAATAATAAGAACCCCTATAATTGCCCATCCTAGAAGCTTGGTATTCTTTTTTGGGGCTTCTTTTTGACAGTTCCCTATGCAACAGACATTATCCTTTGCATAAACAGAAGTTCCGTTGCAAATCTGGGAAGATGAACATATATTTCCTGTTAATTCTGAGCAGGTTTTCAAAGACGCTGGTTCTTTTGTTACTTCTCCGTTTTTTACAACAACTAATTCCCCATCTTCCTCAAGAATAATATCATAATCCTCTGCCTCATCAATTGTTTCTTCCTGATATTCTTCTTCTATTATTGTTTCTTTAGGAACACAAACATAGTCTAAACATGTTTCATTTTTTCTGCAGTCATATTTATTATTGCATTCTCCTTCTTTAAGATAATCCACACATTCTCCTTTTAAACAAATTTGGTCTCCAGGACAATTCCAGTTTCTCAGACATTCATATTCTTCAGTTTCATTTTCTTCGGATTCTTCCGGTGAACTTGAGATACAATATCCGTTTTCACAAATTTCATCACCTATACAATTCCAGTTTACCAGGCATTCTGAGCCTTTTTCCTCAGACTCGTTTTCAGATTCTTTTGGAACACAAAACCCACTTTTACATGTTTCATTATCTTCACACTGAAAATTAAAAATACAGTTCTTCTGAGTTTCATTTTCTTCGGATTCTTCCGGTGAACTTGAGATACAATATCCGTTTTCACAAATTTCATCTCCAATACAATTTAAAGTAGTTATACATTCTGAACCTTCAGGTTCTTCTTCAGGATTTTCAGAAGATTCATTCTCTTCAGGATTCTCAACATCTTTAGATTTGGATTTTATGACATAAGCAAGAAAATCATAATCATTATTATTTGAATGAATATTAATTGTTTTTATTGAAGTTTCTGTAACTTTCAAAACAATATCCACCTTCTTTGTCTGAAAAGAATTTAACTGAACAGGGTTTGATAGTTCTGAAACATCTACAAAAAGGGGGGAATTTTTTAAATTTCTTAATTGAATGTAAAAATCTCCGTCAGTAATTATAAACCCGGGATTAACTGCAAAATCTGCTGTTTCTTCATCAATCTTAAAATCTTTTGGAATATCTTCAGAATAAACTTTGTTGTTTTCTATATATTGTGCGCCTTTTATTACAACAGAATAATCATCTGGAGATTTTCCTTCTGTTTGCACATAAAAATAATATAAATTTCCCATTTTTGTAATATCATAATCAAAAGAAACTCTTGTATGGCCTCTGTAAAAATAAACATTATTTCTTGAAATAGAACTCAGGAAATTTCCTGAAACAGATGCAATTATTGTTTCACCAGAATTATATTCTGATTCCATGTTTATATTAACAGCAGACATTAACGGAAAAATAAGCAGGAATAACACAACCGCAATCAAAATCTTTTTCATGATAAAACAAAAGGGAAAAGAGTTAATAAAGTTTTATAAAAAAGGCAAGGCATTTACTTTTTCTGTTTCATCTGTGATAAGCATTAAATCCAAGCCAACTATTTCATCTGCAAAAATTTCTTTGATTTTTTGAATTGTGTTCCTTAATTC
>CAZWUT010000044.1:0-5445 GCA_964636765.1 Candidatus Woesearchaeota archaeon
CAAGACCCTCTGCAATTTGTTTTATTCTCTGAGGCCTGAATGTTCCCTCAGTATCAATAAAAACCGCCTTACCATTTACCCCCCCTTTTTCCAAAGGCAATTGAGTATTAACAGCAAGGGTTAACCCAAGCTGTGTTTTACCAGAACCATAAGCCCCAAAAGCTTCTGTTATTGCTCTGGATTCAACTCCTCTTCCTCCCAAAAGTTCATCAAAATTTTTGCTTCCAGTGGTAATATAAGAAACATTTTCTCTTTTTTTTGCAAATTCATTTCCGTCTGTAAACCCTAAATCAAGCATATTTCGTGCAGCTTGTATAGCTTTTCTCGCAATAGCAGGGCTTACACCTGCAGCATCTCCAATTGTTGCAGGACTTGAAACAGCTAAAGACATTAAATCAAAAATCCCCGCACTTTCTAATTTAGCAGCAACAGCAGGACCAATTCCGGGCAAATCAGTTAATTCAGGTTCCTTATTTTGTTTTGATTTTTTTCCTTCTGGTTCTTTAATTGCCATTTTAAACTTTTTCCTCTAAAAATTTAACTTTTTCCTTAACTGCATTATAGTAATTAGAAGCCATTTCCCCAAGTGACTTCCCAGTAAATTCTCTTAAATCACTTTTATATTTATCAACCAAAAATGTTCTTAAACCTTCGTTTTTCAATAAATAATCTCTGGCACAATCAACCCCCCCATAATTATAAATCCTCTCAAAAGTCAGTTTTTTTTCGCGCATATCTTCTCTCATGTAAAACCAAACCCCCTTCAGTTTATAAAGATTATTTAACAAAAAAGTATATATTCTATTACTTCAAAAACAAAAAGGCAAAAAAAACCAAATCAAAAATTAAAAATAAAACCATTAAAGAAACTTCTACTTTCCCGCCTGTTGCAATCCTTCCTTTGGATTTTAATTTTGAAAAAGGATAAAATGGCTGTATTCCCTCTTTTGTAAAACTGTCTGCAAATAAATGCAAACTATAACCTAAAAAAAATCCCAGACTAATAATTGGAAAAACCAAAACCAATCCAAAAGTAATCAAAATCAAAAAAATAAAACTATGTGTTATTCCACGGTGTTTTGTAAAAAACTGCAAAACTCTGTTTATCTTTTTTCTGCCAAGAGTTGAATATCTTGAATCAATATCTGGAATATAAGTTGCAATTAGCGCTACAATAACAAAAACAAGTTTATTTTCAATCTTTGAAATTAATAATAAAATTGCAAAAATTGTTATTATTAAATGGGTTCTAAGCAACATCTACATAAAAAAGAAATTGCATTTAAATTACTTTTCTAACTGAGAAATTAAATTATCCATATTAATTTCTTTAACATCTTCAACAATGAATTCTTCATTATTAAAAAAATTGTTTTTTCTGACATTTCCTGAGAAAATAAATTCCTTTCCAAGAAGAGATTCTTTCTGATTAAGAAGCATTTCATGATTTTCCAATTCAGTTAAACCTATGTCTTTTAATTTTTCATGAAATAAAACTGCCCTAATTGTCCCAGTTCCATCATCTAAAACAATATTTATTAAAGCCCTTTTATCAGGAGCAATCCCCTGTGCTCTTTCTTCATCTGTGATTTTTCTTCCGGTTTCTTTATTTACTTCAAAAAATCTTGGCTCAAAACTCTGCACAATAAATGCCCTCACACTTGAATTATCCCCTATTTTAAAATCTTTTATATTTTTTTCATGAACAACTTTTTCAGTCTTAACTTCCTTAAAAACCTCCGGGCTTGATTTTAATTCTGAAAAACTTCCAAGATGAAGTTCATTGTCTCTCATAGAAGCATTTGAAATCTCAATAACATGCCCATCCTTTAATTCTTCCTTCTCAAATAAAGAAATATGATTTGTGTCCCATAAAACAACTTTAATATTTGAAGTATCATCTGCTAAAACAAAATTCAAAACCTTCCCTTCATCACCCTTCTGAGTTGTAAAAGTCCTCACAGGAAACAAATTAATTATTTTTCCAACAGTATTAACTTTTCTCATTCCAGGAAGAAGTTCATTAATTTTTAATTTTTCATTTTCAAAATTAACACCCAACTCAGCAGCAACCACCTGTGCAGCCCCTTCCTGACTAATTAACCCAGATAACTTAGCTCTCTTTGCCTCAATTTTTCTTTTAACTTCATCAACTTCAACACCTGCAGATTGGGCAATCTTCTCAACAATTTTATCATAATTTCCAGCCACCATGCCATAAAAAAATTTCCTTTGTTTATAAGTATTTTGCAATTAATTTTCAAGAATTATTTAAGAAAACTATTCAAAAATTCTCCAATAACCTTATAAAGCATTTTTTCCAAAAACAATTATGGCAGGAATAAATGGTGCAAAATACAAACTTATGCCTGAATCTCCGGATGCAGATTTAAATAAAATACAGGAAGAAGCAAAAAAAATAGTTGAAGAATTTGGAGGAAACAACAAAGAATATTCAATAGAACCAATTGCATTTGGATTAAAAGCACTAATTGTGTTTTTCTTTTATCCTGATGACAAAGAAACAGAAGAATTAGAAGAAAAATTCTCACAAATTAAGAATGTTGCTTCAGCACAGCTAATTGATATGAGAAAAATTGCATAGATTAAAATTACAAAATACTTATTAACCACCCCTTATTTTAATTAAAATGGATATCTCAAAAGAACAAATACATGAATTCAAAAAACAGGTCTTAAACCAGATAAATTCAACTTTTCCAGAAGACAAAAAACAATCTGCAATTGAACAGATAAATTCTATGAATGATGAACAATTTATTGAATTTCTAAAGCAAAATAAATTAATTAATTCTGATGGAAATGCTTCTTCTGAAAATCCGCAAAACCAGTGTATTTTTTGTTCTATTGTCTTTAATGAAATCCCTTCAACAAAAATAGGTGAAAATGAAAAAGCGATTGCAATCCTTGAATTAAATCCAATCTCAAAAGGACATGCCTTAATAATTCCAAAAAACCATTTATCATCTCAGGAAAGCTTAGAAAAAGAAACTTATGACTTATCAAAACAAATAATTGAAAAATTAGAAAAAACATTTTCACCAAAAGAAGTAAGAGTAATTCCTGCAAATATTATGGGACACCAAATATTAAATCTTCTTCCAATTTATTCAAATGAAACAATGAATTCTCCAAAGCAACAAAAAACCCCTGAAGAACTTCAGGATTTAAAAAATGAAATAGAAAAAATTAATGAAATTAAAACAGAAGAAAAACAAACCCCTGAAAAAGAATTAAAAACTGTTCAAGAAATTAATTCAAAAAGTGTCTGGCTTCCAAAAAGAATTCCTTAAATTCAAAAAACTCCAAAAAACCATAAAAAAACCAAACATAAAAAACTAATAAAAAAAACAGGGGCAAAAACAATTCCCTGTCTTATCAAAACATTTTTTTTATGCTTTCTCAATAAAAGTATTTCTCTTTTAGTCAAACCATCCCATGTTGCCTTAATTTTTTTCCCTCTGATATTAACATCTTTATACAGCCAGTCTCCTTCAGTTAAATTCTTAGTATTGACATTCTTCACCATGCACGATTCATCTATAGATTTTGCAAATAAATAAAGATAAGGCAAAACAAAAACAAAAATTGCCAGATAAAATAAACTAAATTCAAAAAAAGAACATATCAAAAAAAGCAATGAAAAAACTAATGAAAAATAAAACATTTTTTTGCTTGATTTAAATCTCTTTCTGAATTCCTTATTAAATCTTTTTGAATTTTTAATTCCAAGATAAATACTTGCAATCAGACCATAAACTGCACCTGAAATTAAAAAAAGCAGTATAAATGCAAAAAAGATTTGCAAATTAACAAACATATTTTTACTAAAAGGCAAGATTGCTCCAAGAGCCAACATTAATTTAGCATCTCCTCCTGCAAAAATCCTTCCATAATAAAACAGATTATGTAATACAAAAAAAACACCCAATCCAATTAACCCCTGATAAAAAAAACCCCATTCTCCTGAAAAACCAAACAAACAATAAAAAAACCTAAACCCAAGTGCAAAAATAATTAATGAAAAATTCAGCCAATTTGAAATCTCCTTTTTTTTAAAATCTTCTACAATTGCAAAAATTAACCATATGGTTGCAAGAACAATTAAAAAAACCACCTCTAACATAAAAGGAATTAGAAAAGATTGTTTATAAATTTTTAAGCTTTAATCTTTGTTGTCCTGTATTTCCCCCCTTTTTTATAGGGGTTTTTTTTATTTTCCTTTTTTTTATCTTTTCTCTTATTTCTTTTCTCAGAACCAGAACTATAATCCATTTTAAGCAGTGCAGTCTATCTGAGGACATTCAGAAATTCCATATCCCCTTGAAGAAAATTCCGGATTATTTACAAGTTCATCGCATGTCGCCTTAAACTTATCATTAACACCATCCTTAACATCTCTTTCTACAGAGCAAAAAGCATATTGGCTGTTTGTAGAACATGCAACTTCACATGCAGTCTTAATACTATCAATATTATCTTTTGGTAAAAATAAACCAAATTTCTCCCACCCCATTGTAAATCCAATAATTAAAACAACAAGAATAACCAATCCTAAAACAAGTAAAATAATCGTGCTTGTGCTCATTCCCTGCGCTTTTTTGTTTTCCATATTAATCATCTCTTTTAATAATTTAATTAATGCAAACTTGTTTAAAAATGTTTTTATTCCTCCTTTCAAGGATTCCTCTCATACATAACAGAAAAAATTGTTTTTTCTTCAAACCAATGCAAACTTAAGTTAGGTATCATAATAGTTATGTTCTTTTCATCATAATAATTATCCAAAGAATCTTTTTCAATGTAAATATTTGCCTTTTCCATTAAATCTATTCCAGTAAAAGACTTGTTTATAACCAGACTTGAATGTATAAAACTGAAAATCGCAAGAATGCATACAACAAAAACACCCATAGTTAAAATCGTTACAGGAATATCACCCCTTGTATTTTTATTTTTTTTATTAAGATCCATCTTTTATATCCTCCTGAGATATCCATTCATCAATCTTATTTTCATTATTATTGTTAATAATTTTTGCAAACAGAGTTTTAATTTCTATCCAGCTTATTTCCTCATTGCTTTCAGAAATTTTAATTTGAATTTTTTTTGGATTTACAGACTTTGCCTTTCCCATAGCAGAGGCAATGTAAATAAACATAATTAAAATAAACACAATTATCAAAGTTGAAACAATCCATGTAATTGTCTCACCTATCTGTGCCTTTTTATTTTTCTTTTTTATTTTTCTATTAAAAAGTTTATAATTTAACATTTTTCTCTCCTTTTCCAACAGCAGTTAAAATTTCAATTAAATACTGTTTCTTATTTTCTCCTGAAGAATCAACAGAATAAAATCTTTTTCTGACACACTTTGGCAAAACCTCATAATCTTCATTATCTTTATCAAAAATATAACAACCT
>CAZWUT010000045.1:0-5398 GCA_964636765.1 Candidatus Woesearchaeota archaeon
TTAGTTGAGAATTGCTAAGCAACTCTGGGAGAGCGAAATTCATATCGAGGTAAACATCTATTAGATCTACTCCCAAAGTAGATTTAATCTATAAACTAAAAAGTTTATACACATCTTTAAATAAAAACCATCCTAAAAGTTCAATTATGGATTATACTTTAAATAAAGAAAAATATCTACAAAAATTAAAAGAAAGATGCATTTTACAAGGTCTTTCAAAACAAACAATAAAATCTTATACTTATAATCTTGGAAGATTTCTGGATTTTGTTGAGAAAAGTAGACTTAATCTTACTAATGAAAGTGTTAAATCTTATTTATTAATTCAAAATTTAAGTGTTAACTCATTAAGATTACAATATGCTTCAATTAGTTTCTTTTTTAGGGAAATCTTAAATAAACCCTTTTCATTTGAAGAAGTTCCAATAAAGAAAAAAGAAAAACAGCTCCCAAAAGTAATTTCTAAAGAAAAGATAAAACAAATGATTGAATTAACTGAAAATTTAAAACATAAAATAATAATTAAATTACTTTATTCATCAGGACTAAGATTGCAGGAATTAATTGACTTAAAAAGAAAAGATATTGATTTTGAAAGAGGGATTATTAATGTCAAAAAAGGTAAGGGAAATAAAGATAGAGTGACTTTAATTTCAGATGCCTTAAAATTAGATTTATTAAAATATTATAGTAATAACACTTTTAAAACAGAGTATATTTTTGAAGGAAGAAATGGAAAATACACAAAAAAATCTGTTCAAAAATTTTTAGAGCAGGCAGGAAAAAAAGTTGGAATTAAAGTTACACCCCATATGCTCCGCCATAGTTTTGCCACACATTTATTAGAACAAGGAACAGACATAAGGCATATTCAAAAATTACTTGGACATTCTGACTTAAAAACAACAGAAATTTATACCCATGTTTCAACGAAAGATTTATCAAAAATAAAATCTCCATTAGATAACTTATAAAATGAAAACAGACTTCATACCAATAGATTATAATTACTTTGATTTTAATGGAAGAAACTATGCAAAAATAATTGGAAGAAATTCTGATGGAAAAAGAATTTGCATAATTGATTCCTGCCCTGTTTATTTATGGGCTATTTTAGAAGAAAATGTCAAAAAAGAAAGACTAAAAAAGATAATTACGAAAATAGAAAAAGTAAAACTTGACATTAAAGGCAGACAAACAAAAGTTGAAAAAGTTGAATTGCACAATAAAAATTTTCTTGATAAGCCAGTAAAAGCGCTTAAAATCTTTGCAACAAATTATAAAGACCTTCAGGAAATAGCAAACAAACTTGAAATTCCTGAAATTGAAAAAAGGCGGGGTTATGATTTGGGTTTTATTAATCATTACATAAATGAAAAAAAATTAAATCCTTTATCATGGTATGAAATTTCAGGAGAAATGCTTAATAATTCTGATGAATTTGGAGGTATTGATTCTGCTCTTAATGTTGATTTCTGCATAAAACTCGAAAGTTTTAAACTAATAAAAAATAAAAAAACATTGTTCAGTCCAAAAGTTCTTGCTTATGACATTGAAACAGATGAACTAAAAATCGGAGAAGGAGAAATCTTAATGATTTCCCTTGTTGGAAAAAATATTAAAAAAGTTATAACATGGAAAAAACTCTCCCAAAAACAGGAAAAAATAAAATTCGTGGAATATGTAAAAGATGAAAAAGAATTGCTTGAAAAATTCTCAGAAGAAATCCAAAAATATTCTCCGGATTTTTTGGTTGGATATTTCTCAGATGGATTTGATCTTCCATATATAAAAGCACGTGCAGAAAAGCACAAGATAAAACTAAAACTTGGACTTGACAATAACCAGCCAAAAATCTCCAGAGGAGTTAATTTAACAGCAAGAATAAACGGAATAGTTCATATAGATATTTTAAAATTTATAAGAACAGCCTATGCCCAGTATATGAAATCCGAAACCCTTACATTAAACGAAGTTGCAAAAGAATTTTTAGGAGATGCAAAAAAAGACTTCACAATAAAACACTCTTCAAAATTAAATGAAAAAGATTTATCAGAATATTTTGAATATAATCTGCATGATTCCGTTTTAACACTGCAGTTATTTGAAAAATTCTGGCCAGATATCTCAGAATTCACAAAAACAATACACCAGCCTGTTTTTGAAATGACAAGGGCAGGTTTATCAAAATATGTAGAGTCTTATATGCTGAATAATCTTGAAAGATTTAATGAAATCCCGGAAAAAAGACCAGGTTATAATGAAATTTCTGAAAGAAAAGCAAGGGCAAGTGTGGAAGGAGCCTTTGTATTTGAACCCACTCCAGGACTTTATGAAAACATCGGAATGTTTGACTTTACTTCAATGCATACTTCAATAATCATTAGCCATAATATTTCAAAAGGAACCCTTCTTGAAAAAAAACAAAAAAATTCGTATGAAACCCCTGAACTAGAACTAAGAGGCAAAAAAACAAAATTCTATTTTTCAAAAGAACCTGGTTTCTTTCCTGAATTATTAAAAGAAATTTTTGAAAAAAGAAAAGAGCATAAAAAAGAATTTAAAAAAAATCCAAACCCAATTACAAAAGCAAGAAGCAATGCTTTCAAAGTTTTATCTGCATCAGTTCATGGATATATTGGTTTTTTTGGAGCAAGATATTATTCTTTAGAATCTTCAGCATCGATTTTAGCATTAGTCAGAAAATTCAATAAAGAAACAATAGAAAAAACCAACAAAGAAGGATACAAAGTAATTTACGGAGACACTGATAGCGTTGGTTTCCAAGTTGGAGATAAAACACAAACACAAGTCAAAGAATTTCTGAAAAAACTTAATTCAGAACTTCCGGGGGTCATGGAACTTGAACTTGAAGGATTTTTTAAAAGAGGTTTGTGGGTTACAAAACGTTCAGGAACAACCGGTGCAAAAAAGAAATATGCTCTTCTTGATTATAAAGGCAATCTGAAAATAAGGGGGTTTGAAACAGTAAGAAGAGACTGGTGTAATCTCTCAAGAGTCATGCAGGACAAAATCATAAAATTAATTCTTGAAGACGGAAATGAAAAAAAAGCCCTTGAATACTTAAAAAAAACAATCTCAAAAATAAAAAAAAGAGAAATTCCTCTTGAAGATTTAATAATTAAAACACAATTGAAAAAATCTCTTTCAGAATATAAAGCAATTTCTCCGCACGTTATTGCTGCAAGAAAAATGCGCGACCAGAATATTCCCATCTCAGAAGGAAATTTAATTAGATATTACATTTCAGAGAATGATAATGGAAAATCAAAAACAAAACTTGTCAGGGAAAAAGTAAAACTGCCAAATGAAAAAGGAATATATAACATAGAATATTATTTGGAAAGGCAGATACTTCCTGCAGTTGAAAACATTTTCCACATATTTAATATTGAAGTTAAAGAATTAATTGAAAACAAAACACAGAATAAATTAAATAAATGGTTCTGAAAATCAAAACTAACATTTTATAAATAAAAAAATATTAATCATTAATGGGAAAAAAACTGAAAAGAATAAAACATGAATTAATTGAACATTCTCCATTCACGCTTTTTGCAACAGTCATAGCAATTTTAATTGTTGTTGTAATAAAATCCGCATTAAATAAAGAAATTCCAGAAGCATTTTTTGAAATTCTTCATCCTGCTCACTTGCTTGTATCGTCAATTGTAACAGCAGCTATATACTACAAATATAAAAAAAGCATTTTCAAATCAATGATAATCGGAATTCTTGGTTCAATAATCATCGGAAGTCTTAGTGATGTATTTTTTCCATGGCTTGGAGGAATTACATTGGGATTGAAAATGGAATTCCATCTTCCAGTAATTAAAGAGCCTTTTTTAATCATTTCAACAGCAATAATTGGAAGCATTCTGGGAATAGCAACAAAAATAACAAAAATTCCCCATTTTATTCATGTATTTATTTCAGTATTTGCAAGTTTATTTTATATAGTATCATTTTCTAACGGATTATTGCCAATTCAATTTCTTTTATCAACAATAATTGTTTTTATAGCAGTTTTAATTCCATGCTGCATTTCAGACATAGTTTTCCCGATAATTTTTTCAAAAGAAAACAACACAAAATCTAAAAAAACACACCACCATTAATTATTATGAAAGAATCAATAAAAGAGAAAATCTGGGCTGTAATAAAAATAATCTGGTTCATATTTGGAGGAATAATCTTATTTTGGACAGGATATTTTTTCATAGCTATTCAGATACAAAAAGATTTTGCTTCAATCCTTTATGCAATTATGTTTGGAATTGGATTAATTGCTATTTTTTCATATATTGGAATAAGCCTGTTGGCAATATTAATAAAGTCTCTAATTCAAAAATATCAAATAAGAAAAAAAGCAAAATTTACTGAAAAAAATGAACAATGAAAATATAATTTTTGTGGATACTGAATTCAATGGATTAAATCCTAATAAAGTGGATTTATTATCCATAGGTTTAATAAAACCTTCTGGAGAAGAACTTTATCTGGAATTAGAATTTGAAGGAGAGTTAGATTCTTGGGTAAAAGAAAATGTAGTTCAATATTTCAATAACAAAAAGGTTTCAAAAAAAGAGGCAGTTAAAAAAATAAATGAATTTGTTGGTAAAAGCAAACCCTATGCAATTGCATATATTAATCAATTTGATTGGATAGGCATATTAAGATTATTTGATGTAAATGGAGCAGAAGAAATATCTAATAAAATTCCTTTTTATTGGGCACCTATAGATTTTTCAAGCATCTTATTTGAAAAAGGAATAAAACCAGGATTATCTCCAACAGAAATTGCAGAACAATTAAAAATAGATTTCTCTGATATAAAAGAACATAACGCTTTAGATGATACAAAACTATTAAAGAGGTTATATGACAAAATAATATTAAATAAATAAAATGAACAATGAAAAAATTTTAGAAGCAGGAGAAATTGCAAAAAAAATCAAAGATTGGATTAAACCACAAATAAAAAAAGGTATGCCTTTAATTGAAATTGCAGAACTTATTGAAAATAAAATTTCTGAATTAAATCCGGATGCAAAACCTGCATTCCCTGTAAATCTTTCTATAAATGAAATTGCAGCGCATTACACCCCCTCCTATAATGATGAAACTCTTGCAGAGGGTCTTTTAAAAGTTGATTTCGGTGCCCAAATTGACGGATGGATTTCAGATACTGCTTTTTCCATAGATTTGGAAAATTCAGATGAAAACAAAAAATTAATTCAGGCTTCAAAAAATGCTTTGGAAAAAGCACAGGAAAAAATAAATTCAGGAATTGCTGTAAATGAAATAGGAAAAGTAATTCAGGAAACAATTGAATCCTCTGGTTTTCACCCTGTTGCAAATCTTTCAGGACACCAGA
>CAZWUT010000046.1:0-1292 GCA_964636765.1 Candidatus Woesearchaeota archaeon
AAGAGAGTATCGGAAGTATCAATCTTTGGAGAAAGAATTACTCAAACACAACTAATTGATGCTTTTTTGAGTGTTATGAATAAGCACAATATAAAAATAGATAATTTTATGTTTATATCCCCCTTCAATAATAAGAAATTTAATAGATATTATTTAGTTATGTCCTCAAAGAAAAGAATTAAAGTAGATAATATTCAAGAAGAGATAGAAGAGAAATTAAAGGAAATGAATATCAATTATAAAAATATAAGAATTATGACAAACCTACTTAATTCTTTAAAAGTAATTCTTGTTTCTGAAAGCGACTTTAGTAAAATTAAGGAAGAAGTATATAAAAACAACTTTTCTGGGCAGGGGAGAAAAAAAGAGGTATATATTCCTGAAAAGGAGGATTTTTATAAATTTTTACTCTCTAAAGAGTTGAAATAATTAGATATGCGATGCCCGGTGCTCTCCCGGTTGGGGCGTTTAAATTAGGGTTAAAGATTCTTATGGAAAAAGTTAAAAATTATACAAATCTTTTGTGGATATGAATTTAGAAAAGTTTAAGGAAAAATTATCAAAATATAATAAAAAAGACATAATTTTTACAATTCATGCTGAAATTAGGGCTCTGGGAAGAGGGATTGATTTGGAAGAAGTCAAGGAAAACATTGTAAATCCAAAAAGATTGGTCTATGTGCGGGAGCAAGAATCAAGCAAACCAAGTGAAGAAAAATATGAATGTTATTTTTCTTACTCCAAAATTTATTGCCATAAATACATTTTAACATTAAATAGAAAGGTTATTATAATAACAATTATTAATATAAATAGGGATTGGCAAAAGGTGGTAAGAAAATAAAATGCAAGATTTTAAGTTTGATTATGATGAAGAGAACGATAGCCTTTTTGTTTACTTAACAGAATATAGATCAAATGGGGCTGTTGAAATGGGTAACTTTGTCTTGGATTTTGATGAAAAAGGAAATTTACTTGCAATGGAAATTTTCAATGCTTCAGAAGTACTAAAGGCAGTTCTTACAAAAATGGTTGAATTATCCCAGGTTAAAGAGTTTAAAGCTGAAATTCTCAACTTTAGAAATATGGCTAGTATAAAATTTAGTATAAGGGATGGGTCTAAACAAGAATCTGCAAATATTTTAATTCCAAGAATAACTGAAAAAAGTCCTGCTTTGATGTATTAGATTTGTAACAATTCTTAACCTCAGCATAATATATCGGTTGGGGCGTTTTTTTTAATTTTTATCAAGTAGTTACATCATTTTATATATGTGATTTATTTCATATGT
>CAZWUT010000046.1:1302-5095 GCA_964636765.1 Candidatus Woesearchaeota archaeon
GTTAAGATTTAAAATGGATTTTATTACAAAACTAAGAAAAGAGCATTTGGAAATAGGATATCTTCTTATTAGCTTAGAAAATTTGATGGTTAAAGATAATTTAGACCTTAGAAAAATTAAAGCTGTTTTTGAAAATCTTTCTAATCTTATTCATAAACATGAATCAGAAGAAGACCCTTTTTTTAGTGATTTACATCTTGAAGATAAAGAATTTAATAAATTAGTTGATGAAATAGAAAAAGTCCATCTTTTAATAAAAGGGCATCTTGAGGTTTTAAGAAAAGCTTTTAGTTCAAATAACTATAATTTTATTAGGGCCTCTTTTGAAAACGATGGAAGAATGCTTTTTTCAAAATTAAGGGAACATATGTATAATGAAGAGAGAATTTTTGATTTTTTGTTGTTTTTTAATTTGAACAAAGAGAAAATAGAATTATTTAATAAATAACCAATTTATTCAAAATAAATCCCTGGTTTGTTTGGTTTTGATTTTTTAGATATATTATTTGGGTCATATTTATCTTTGTCATTTACTGCAAAGATTTTAACTTTTTTTTGAGAACGTTTTGAAACTTCATCTGAATCATAAAATTCAATTTCATTTGGAAGAACATAAACAAATACTTTATCTTTTTTTTCACCTTTGCTTTCAACTATTTTATTTATGTTTATAATATCTGAAACAAGCTTATCTAATGTTTCATCCTGCTTATCAAATTTATCATCTATTTTATTTTCCTCTGATTTTGGCCATTCACTCAGACTTATAAGGTTTTTTCCTTTTATTTTTTCCCAGAGTTCTTCTGTAATGTGCGGGCAGAATGGATGAAGCAATTGCAATGATTTTTCCAAAACCTTTTTTGAAATCTCTTTATTTTGGAAAAGTGCAGAAAATAGTTCCCTTATTTTTATTATTGCAAGGTTGTATTTAAAATTTTCAATTTGATTTGTAACTTCTTTAATAACTTTATTTAGTTTACTTTCAATTTTAGCATTAGAAGGGGCTTTTTTAGTTATTTTTATTTCATTAAGATTTTCTTTAACTTTAATCAGGAATTTATAACTTCCAATCAGAACATTTTCATCCCAGTTGGTATCAGAATCCGGAGAAGCAAAAGACATTAATGCCAGTCTTAATGAATCTGCTCCATATTTTTTAATTGTGTCAATTGGGTCAATTGTATTTCCTCTGGATTTGGACATTTTTTCACCATCTGAACCATGAAGCATTCCCTGATGAAAGAGTTTTTTAGCTGGTTCATCAAAATTGAGCATTCCAATATCTCTTAGGAATTTTGTGTAGAACCTGAAATATATTAAATGCATGCATGCATGTTCTGCACCCCCAATATACTGGTTTATAGGGCACCAGTAATTAACTTTCTTTTTATTGAAAATTTCCTTTGGATTTTGAGGGTCACAATATCTTAAGAAGTACCATGATGAATTAACAAAGGTATCCATTGTGTCTGTTTCTCTTTTTGCATTTTTATTACCGCACTTGGGGCAGGTTGTTTTAATCCATTTTTTGTTTGTTTCCAGAGGATTTCCTTCACCAAATTTAACTTCTTTAGGAAGTTTTACAGGGAGGTCTTTTTCATTTACAGAAACTGCTCCGCATTTATCACAATAAACAACTGGAATAGGGGTTCCCCAGTATCTCTGTCTGGAGATTAACCAATCTCTTAATTTGAAGTTTATTTTTTTTCTTCCTAAATTTTTCTTAATAAGGTATTCTGTAATCTTTTCCTTAGCTTCTTCATTTTCAAGACTGTTAAACTGGCTGGAATTGATTAAATTTCCTTTTTCTGTATATGCATGAGTCATTTTATCTTCTGGCTGAATTTCCTGTCCAATCGGGTCTATAACAACTTTTATTGGAATTTCATATTTTTTTGCAAATTCAAAATCTCTTTGGTCATGTGCAGGAACAGCCATAACCATTCCACTTCCATAATCAGCGACGACAAAATTTCCAGCATAAACAGGAATTTTTTCTTTTGCAACAGGATTTATTGCATAACTTCCTGTAAAAACCCCCTGTTTGTCCAGCTCTTCAAGTTGTTTTTCTGAAACTCCTTTTAATTTTTTAAGAAAGTCTTTGACTGATTTTTCATTTTCAGAGGTTACTAAATCCATTAATTTTGGATGTTGTGCAGAAATAACCATAAATGTTACGCCATAAATAGTGTCAGGACGGGTTGTGAAGACAGGGAAAGTTATTTTTTCATTTTTTTTATCAGGAACTTCAATCTTAAAATCAATTTCAGTTCCATAGCTTTTTCCAATCCAGTTCTTTTGCATAAGTTTTGTTCTTGTTGGCCATTCTAAATCATCAAGTTTATCAAGAAGTTCATCTGCATAATCTGTTATTTTAAAGAACCATTGTTTTAAGGTTTTTATTTCAACTTTAGTGCCACATCTCTCACAATTTCCTGTCTGAGCCTGTTCATTTGCAAGAACGGTTTTGCATGAAGGACACCAGTTAACAGAAGCTTCTTTTTGATAAGCAAGGCCTTTTTCAAACATTTTAAGGAAAATCCACTGGTCCCATTTGTAATAATCTGGTTTGGAAGTACTGATTAATCTTGACCAGTCATAACTTAATCCAAGCATTTTCTGCTGTTTCATAAAGTATTCAGATGATTTTTTAGTGTATTCTTCTGGATGGGTTTTGTCTTTTATAGCTGCATTTTCTGCTGGCAAGCCAAGTGCATCATATCCCATTGGATAAAGAACATTAAAGCCATTCATTCTCTTGAATCTTGCATAAATATCTCCTATAACAAAATTTAGAGCATGTCCCATGTGAAGCCCTGAACCAGAGGGATACGGAAACATTTCAAGAACATAAAATTTGGGTTTTTTTGATTTTTCATTAACTTGAAAAGCTTTTGCTTGTTCCCATTTTTTCTGCCATTTTTGTTCTATTTTCTGGAAATTTATTTCTGTCATAGAATAGAAATGGTTTTAGGGTTTTAATAAATTATTGTTGGGTTTAAAAATGCCCCGAATGGGGTCAGATTAAAATTGATACGGACAGGTTTCTTAAACTTTTAATAGATCATCTTTTTTATTTTTCATCATAGTCTTTAAATTTTCAAGAATTTCTTCTTCAGTTCTACCAAAAACCATTTCATAAGAAAACTTTGATCTCTTCTCTTTCAATTGATGAAATTCATTTAAAAATTCTGATTTCTATTTAATAATATTCCATGCTTGGTTGCTTTCGCTATAATGAATTTTCCCTTTACATTAATTACCTTTTAAAAAAACCAATCCCTTGTGCCATAATTTTATTCTTGATGTTAATTGAATCAAAAAGCTTTTTTTGTTTTTCGTCTATAACTCTATTATATTTTGCTTCTATTATTGTGTCTTTTGTCTTAAAATCAATTTCAATCCCCCCTTTTTTTAAATATCTAGGATTTTTTTCTTTTATCTTTAAAAAAACTAAATTTTCATAAATAGCCCCTAAATCTTTAAATCCTGCAGTTACATTTTTAATTCCTACATCTGCACAATAAATCTTTTTATTATCTTTTATTCTTTCATTTAAACTTTTAGCATCTTTTTCAATTAAATAAAATAAATAGGATTCAACAAAATAATTTATGTAATCCTTAACACTATCTTTATGAATTCCTAAAACATTTGCTATTTTATTATAAGAAACTTGTTTTCCTACCCTTTCACACAATAGTTTAAATAAATCTTTTATAACAGAACTATTTTTTAAATTATGTAAGGCGATTATATCTTTATAGATTATACTATCAACTAAATTAGTGAT
>CAZWUT010000047.1:0-5093 GCA_964636765.1 Candidatus Woesearchaeota archaeon
ATCTGTTGAAGATGCTTTGGTTGCAGGAACTGATAAGGAACCCAGAAAATATGAATTAAAAAAACAGGAAGAAACACAAAAAGAAGCTGAGAAAATTTTAGAATCAGAAAATGAAGAGGTTGATTCAACTGAAAAAGAAATTCCTGAGGATATTACAAAAGAAGAGCTAATGAAGGACCAGCACAGAGAAATCTCTGAAAAAGATAAAGAAGATTCTGAAAAGTATATTGAAGAAACTGAAAGTGAAAATGATGATAAAAAATAGATTTATAAAAATTTATAAATGTCTAATTCCTGTTTAAAACATGGTTGCAAAAAAGAAGGTGCATGAAACTGTTGTTCGTGAAGTTATAGAAAAACCTGCTAAGAAGAAAAAGACAGCCAAGAAAAAACCCGCTTCTAAGAAAAGAACCGCAAGCCACAAAGAAACAATTATACGTGAGAAAGTGGTTTATCCTCCTGAGAGCAAAACTGAGAAAGCTCTTGTTGAGAATTTTATTTCTTTGCAGAAAGTTATGACTAATCTTTCAATTAAATTTGATAATTTAAGCACACAAATTTCCAAATTACTTGAATTATTTGAAATTTCTGCAAAATCCCTTGCTGAAAAGGATGTTGAGAATGAAAAGGCAAACAGGGATACAAGGGCTATTTTAGAGAGAATGGATAATATGGTTGAGCAAAATAAAACAATTGCAAGAGGTTTGACTTTGATGCATGACCACTTGGAAGATAATGATATTTATGCTTCTTCATCATTTGAGCCTCCAAGACCTCTTCCAAGAATAACTCCTCCTCAAAGACCTCATAGTTCAATGCCAAGGCCTTCTTCATCCGGCCAAGTTCCAAAACAGGTTATGGAGCAGGGTAATATGGAATACAGTAAATCAATTTCTTCTAAATCTCCTGAAAATCCCTGAGAAAATGGAGCAGGAAAGCTTTTCAAAATTCGGGACAATTGCTTTTAGAAAGTTTTTTATCAGGGAATTTACAAAGGAATTAATAAGGAGTTCCGGAGCAACGCAAATTTACAAACTTCAGAAAATTCTTGAAAATGATGACAGAGCCAAAGTTCCTAAAGAGCAAATTAAGGATAAGGTTCGTGAGATAATTAAAGCAAAGGAAATGGAGGTTTCTATTCTTTCAAAGGAAAGGGAAAATAAAAATCTGGGAGTTTTACCTTCTGCAAGAAAACCTATTCTTCAGAAAAAGAGTTTTTCATTTGAGCCTTTTGAAAGAGTTAAATTGATTATTCCTGAAACTCAGCTTCCTGAAAGATTCAGGTATTTAAAACCTGTTCCAACTGATAAGCAGATTATTCTTGGAAAAATTGACCCTTTAATTTCAGACCCTTTTGTAAAAATTATTGAATGTGACGGAGCCGGAGAAAATATTGTTGTTAAGGGAAATATGGGTGAAAAGAAAACAGGAATTATTTTAAATAAAAATGAAATTGAGGATGTTATTAACAGGTTTTCAAGAGAAACAAAGATTCCTGTTCAGGAAGGAATTTATAAAGTTGTTTTTGGAAGACTGGTTTTTCTTGCAATTATTTCTGAAGTTGTTGGTTCTAAATTTATAATAAGGAAAATGAATTTTCCTAAAAGCAGAGTTTCTTTTTAATAATTATAATCTCTAATGTATTCATCAAGAGGTTCAGAAGGATTTTTTGGGTCAGAAGAGGAGATTAACATTTTTGCAATATCTTTTAACCACCTGGTTCTATCCTGTTCCATTTGGATTAGAAGTGTTTCATTATTTAGAGAAGAATCATAAGTATATTCTATTTTATAATTTCCAAGTTCATAACCAATTATAATTCTGTTGTTTTTTAATTCAGATTTTGTTGTTTTTATTGAAGAGTTCCCGAAGTTTGTTAGGAGAGCGGCTTTTTCCTGAATTGTTAATTCCAATTCAGGCTCAATTATTGTAATATTTGATTCAATTTTTTCATTTGTTGTTATATTCATTTCAATTGTGATATTTGATTGTGGAATTTCAGGTTCAGTAATTTCTTCAGGAGTTTTTTCATTTATTTCTCCTGGTTTTAAATCTGTTTTAATTGAAATTATTTCTTCATTTTCATTAATTATCTTTATTTTTAGTTCTTCAGGACTTAATGTAAGATTTAGTTTTTCAAGATTTATTGGGATTGTTTTTTCAGTTTTGCCCAGATATTCTTTTCCAAACCCTTCTTCTTTATGAGAGTATTCTGTTGTTATATGGACTTCTCTGCCAATTATTGTTAATTTTATTTCATTATCATTTATATTTTGTTCATTTACTTTTACACTTAATGGCTTAATTTCCGCATTTTGTCCTTCTTCTAAATTGTATATAAATTCATTATTTTTTGAAACTTTTCCAGAAATTTCATTTGTTAATTCAAGAGAAGCATGGCCTGTTATTGTCAGTCTTAAAAAGAAATTTGAGACACTATTTAAAATACCTCCAACTACATTTCCTGTAATTGGTGTTTCTTCAGGGGTTTCTCCTGTTGAAGTTTCTTCTGTGTTTACTTCAAAAGATTCTTTAGTGGTGGGTTGCTCTTCACTTGGGGTTTCTTCTGTATTTACTTCAGCAGGTTCTTCATTTATTTCTTCTGTTTCAGTGATTTCCTGTTCAGGATTATTATTGGATATTTCATTTTGGGTTTCATTTTCAGGTTCAGTGATTTCTTCAGGAGTTTCTTCTGTGCTTGGTGTTTCAGAACCTCCTTCGGAATTACCAGATTCATTGTTTTCTTCTGTGTAAATATTTAATATGAAATCAATTTCAGGATAATTTTCTTTTGAACCAGAAGTTCCATAGCCGTCTCCGTTTCCCGAAAGATTCTTTTCTTCAATGTAAAAATCTCCTTTAACAGTTTCATCTTCAACAACATCTTTTAAATCAAATTCATATGTCTTTCCTGCATTTTCAAAAACAATCTTTGATGAAGCAGGTATTAATTCACCTTCTTTTAATTTTAAATTTAAATTTCCTGTTAAATGGTTTCCTTCATCATAATTTGCTTTTATTCCAAGAACTGCATGTCCTGTAATTCCTTTATCAGAAAAAATTAAGAAATAAATCATTGCAATCAAAAAAATTCCCCCTAAGATTAACCAGATAAAATTGTAATTGAATTTTTTCTTAGGTCCGTGATATTCTGAAATTACTTTTCCGTCAACTCTTTTACTATGGTAAATATATGGTCCGTAAAGTTTGCCATTTCTTTTAATGTATTTTTTGTACACCATCTTTTGTAAGTAACTAAAATAAAGAGATTATTTAAATTTTTATAATTTTTAAAAAATACAAATTTCTTGTTTTTAAAAAATAAAATGTAAGTAACAATTATCCAAAATAATTTTTATTGTTTTTTTCTGTTTTTTCTTTTGGATTTTCTTTGGCTTTTTTTATTATTTCAAGAATTTGCTTTTTGATTTTTCTCCAGGATTCAAAAGAGTTTTTTATGAATTCTGCTTCTTTTTTTTCAGAATAGTCTAAATCAACTTCAATAAGGTTCATTTCAATTTCTGTTAATTCTTTGTAAATTTCTTTTAAGTTTTCTTTGTTTTTTTCTTCAAGGTTTTTTACTATTGAATATACAAACATGGGCACATTTACAGGATTTAGGAGATTTTCAACTATTCTCATGTAATTAGCAAGTTTTTCTGATATAAAATTTCTGATTGTTCTTAAGAGAAGTTTGATTTCATCAGTAGAAATTTTTTCAATTCCAAAGTTTTCATTTAATTCATTGAAAGTTGGAAGTGAATATTTTTTTTGCAGTTTTAAATATTCTTTTTCAAGTTTTTTTAGATTATTTTCTTTTTCCATAGGAAATAATCAGAATAAGGTTTTATAAACTTGTTGGATATTTTATTTTAACACAGGGCCGCAGTAGCTCAGTTCTGGTTAGAGCACTTCATTGGTAATGAAGAGGTCCCGAGTTCAAGTCTCGGCTGTGGCTTTATTTTTTCAAAACCTTTAAGAAAAATAATATCAGCAGAACAATAAAAAATGCAACTGCAATAAATCCAAGTATCCATGTTAATAATGAGAAAAAATCCCTGTACATTTGGTCACTTGAGACATTATACAATAAGAATGATAAAAGTGATAAAATTATAAAAAGAATTAAATTTTTTGCAACTAATCTGAATTTTCTTTTTGTTGCTCTTACTTTTTTTACAACAGGCTTTTTAGAGGTTTTTGCCATGGATTTGGCAGAAGCTTTTCTTACAGGTGCTTTTTTTCTTACAACTTTTTTCTTAGAAACTTTCTTTTTAGCAGCCTTTTTTTTCACACTCTTTTTCTTAGCAGCCATATTTTATATAATAAATTAGAGTTTATAAATATTACTCTGGCAACCAGCTTTCCTTGATTACATGCCCTGTAATGTTTTGAATATTTGAATAAACTTTGTCTATCCAGTTTAATGAAAATTCAGAGAATTTTTTTAAATCCTGTTTTTTGGTGATTTGAATGTCATGATTATTTATTATTATAAGGCTTCCAAGAATTAAAAAAATCAGGATTATTAATATTGCTTTCATTCTAGGGGGTCTTTTATTTCTATTTTTTCTATTGTTGCATTTGGGTCAGGTTTCCAGTCCATTCTGATTATGTGGCCTGTTATTGATTTTAGATTTTTAAATATTGAACCAAGCCATGAAAAATAAAGCTGTCCTGCTTTTTTAAGTCCTGGCACAGTTTTAAAATCAATACCTTTTCCTTTTAGTGTTACCATGAAACTTACATAGGTAAATATTATAAGCAATATTAAAAAGATTGCAAGCATTTTATGTTTAAATCTTTTGAATTCTATAAAAAGCCAAATTGCAACAACAAGAATGCCTACAATAATAAGAGTAGTTCCAATCACCATGATTTATGCAGAATACAAAAGTATAAAAATATTTCTGATGATTGTAAAGTAACATAAAGCCCTATAGTACAGTGGTCAAGTATGCGACCCTCTGGAGGTTGTGACCCAGGTTCGAATCCTGGTAGGGCTACTCATGATTAAGTATAAAGGAAATAATTGCCTAATTTGATAGGGTGATAATTCGAGTGAGAATAAAGGATAAGAAAATTACTTTTTA